>JAZFUB010000531.1:0-2993 GCA_036447015.1 Thermoguttaceae bacterium
CTATGCAGCGAGCATGGCTATACCGGAAAATGACCGTCGTCCGTGATGAAATTCGACGCTGGAAACAAACGACGGCCGAAGTGTTTATGCCGCTTGCACATCCGCCGGGCGAGGCCTACGTGGCAGACTGCTCCAGTGGCCTTCAAGTCATCGAGGTCAGTACCATCGTCTCTGATATTGTGCGGATCGATCCCACCACTTTCCGAATCGAACCGGTGGGCGATTTTCCCGACGGTCAATATGACGTTGCAATTCGCCCTTGGGTCGCCGACTCGGACGGGAGCACGATCGACCAGGATCGCGACGGCATTGGCGGTGAACCAGACGATGACCGCTATACGTTTACCGTGTTCCTCGACACGACGCGGCCAGGACCCGTTGCCGGGTTTGCAATCTCCGACGATACGGGCGCCGCATCCGACGATCACATTACCACCGATTTGGACCTGACCGTGTCCTGGTCCGAGCCGGATGACCTGTCCGGTATCGCCGGCTATCTGTTCGATCCGGCCGCCGATCTGCCAAGTGGCGACGCGACGCCTGGCGGGGATGCCGTGTTCTATGTGGCCAGTCTGCACGGCGACGTCAGTGGCGATTTGCTTGTCGGTGACGCCGACCTAAACCGCGTGCTTTCCCGTTTCGGCGAAGAGAATGTCGGTGACATTGACCACAACGGTGTGGTCGAGCAGGCGGATCTCGACCTGCTGCTGGCCAATATGGGCAGCGTCATCGCGGCCGACGTCACGAGCGACGGCGTCGTCGACCAGGCGGACGTAGCGTTCATCATCGCGAACTTTGGCGCCGGCGGCGACGGGGATTTCGACGGGGATGGAACGGTCGGCGATGCAGACCTTAGCGTCGTGCTTTCCGCCCTGGGGCAGGTGAACGTCGGCGACGTCAATCATGACGGCGTGGTCAACGAGACCGACCGCGATTTGACCGCTGCCAACATGGGCAACGTCATCCCGGAAGACGTTACGCGCGACGGTGTGGTGGCCGATGCAGACATCGCCCTCGTGCAAAGTAACTTCGGCGCCACGCTCGATCCGCTGCCAGTTTCGCTCGAACCGCTGCAAGCACCTTTCGGCCCCGTCGAGAATCCCGCCACTACCTCCGGCGACTCGCTGCTGGCAATGTCCATCGGTCCTGCCCTGTACGATGCAACCAAAGCCCCGTTCGCAACGCGGTCCTTACACCGAGACAACAGGCTTTTTGTCGGTCCCTTGCTGCCACGACAGGCCAACGAATCTCGTCCTCTCATCCGGCCGGCTCGATCCTCGCAAGCTTTCAATCGGATCGACGAAACCGGCATGATCGCCATGCGGCGAGCCCACGTCGATGCCACGTTCGCCAGGATGGCAACCAGCCGATCCCGCACTTCTCGGGCGAGGTTCTGGTTCCTCGACGACTCGCTCATGGACGACGACCTCAGCTTACGGAATGCAAGGCACCGTAGCACCGATGTCGATCAGGCGTTGGAAGACGAGTTGATTTGGGATTTGCTGTAAATTCGATGCCTGGCTCGCGATTCGAGCAATCGAGACACTGACTTTCATGTCCATGTTCGCCGCAACCCGGGAGGATTCGAACCTCCAACCTTCGGCTCCGGAGGCCGACGGCGATTTTGCCCAAAGTGAAAGGTGCCTAAGGAGTTACGGCGACAGCAAGAGGGCGAGGTGCTTCCAGTGGTGCTGTTCAGTTTGCATCGTGGAACCGGGCGTTGCGTCGAGTCTGAATCGAATCGCGGGGGCTGCTTATCCGAGGGGAGTGTTCGGCCAATGAGTCAGTGCGTATATGTTAGGCCTATTCACTTCACTCCACCAACACTCCACCGTACGTCGTTGTCTCGTTTGGCCTCTGCATCGCCTGAACGACCGCTGATGAGCTTCAACAGTCAACAGTCCCGAATGGCCGGCGCCACCGACTGGTGAGTGTCTGTGTTGCGTGGCTGCAATGCATGACGCCTAGTGGAGTCAAGTGAATAGGCCTAGTATACGTTCACGACGAAAATCGGCGGGCCTATTTACCCCCTTGCAAGAACCGTCCGTTTCTTGGTATATTCACCGTGTGGGGTTTATCTACATATCCGTAGGCTCCATGGGTGCTTCAGCTACCCGAAGAGAGGAGGGACGCCGTGATGCGAATGTCTCTTCTGCGGATGCGGCATGTTCGGGGCAGTTGCTCGAGGCCGCGGCGGCTGCTTCTCGAACCGCTGGAACACCGGTTGCTGTTGGACGGCGGGGTTGGCGAACTGGCCGACGACCGGTTCGACGTCCGGCAGAACAGTGACTCGCAATGGCTCGACGTGTTGGCCAACGATGAGTTCGCGCCTGACTACCCGGACCTGCGGCAGATCACGTCGGTGAGCTACGGCAGCGAAGGCGGGAGAATCGAGATCGCCGACGACGGCGGTTCGATTCGGTACGCGCCGCCGGCCGACTTCTCCGGAAAGGAAGCGTTCGTCTACTACGTGGACAACCAGTTCTCCGCCAGCGTGACGGTGACGGTGCTTCCGCTGCTGGCACGCGACGAGTATCAATTCGTGCCCGACGGGGAGGCGAAGGTCCTGAAGGTGCTGGCCAACGATCCGTTCTGGCCGGGCTACGAGGGGCCGCGGGAAATCACGGCGATCAGTTCGGCCCTGCTCTGGGGCGGGCTGGAGATCGCCGCCGACGGCAAGTCGCTGGTCTACACGCCGCCGATGGACACCTACGGCGAAGATGCCTTCGTCTACATCGTCGATGATCTTTACCCGGCCGAGGTGAAAATCGAGATCCGCAATCCGCTCGAGCCGGATGACTATCCCGACATTGTCCAGCGGAGCGAGAACAACGTGCTGGACGTGACGGCGAACGACGGCCTCTGGCCCGGTTACCCGGGCGACCGGACGATCACCCACGTCATCGGGTTGACCAATGGTGCCGCGGTGACCATTGCCGACGGCGGCAAGACGCTGCTCTACACGCCGGCGCCCGATTTTGCGGGCTCGGACC
>JAZFUB010000532.1:0-8850 GCA_036447015.1 Thermoguttaceae bacterium
ACCTGAATCCCGCCGGCTTGTCCGGCGGATCGTTCGGTTTCCCGCTACATCAAGGCTGCCTATGCCGTATAGAAATCCCGCCGGCTTGCCCGGCGGAATATTCGGTTTTCCACTACGGTCGAGTGCGGCCCAGTGCCCGGAAAGTGAGCAACCGAACGATCCGCCGGGCAAGCCGGCGGGATTCCCGGGCGATCGGAGAGCCAGTGTGTAGTGGAAAGCCGAACGATCCGCCGGGCAAGCCGGCGGGATTTGTGTAGTACAACGAGGGCTTACGCCCTGGGCTATTAACTGTCACCCCTTCGGGGTTGAACTCGCTTGCCGTGAAAGAATACATGGTGCGTCCAGACGCACCCTACTATGAAAGGACACACCATGAACCGAATGCTCTTATGCCTTGCGATCTGTTTCGCCGTCGCTGGAGCCTTCCATGGCCAAGACGCCGTGGCCGAAGAACCGACGCGGCCGAATGTTGTTGTCATCCTCGTCGACGACATGGGTTTCTCCGACATCGGTTGCTATGGCAGCGAGATCCCTACGCCGAATCTCGATGCCCTGGCCGACGGTGGGCTTCGGTTCACTCAGTTCTATAACACGGGGCGTTGCTGCCCGACTCGGGCCGCTTTGCTGACCGGGCTGTATTCGCATCAGGCGGGCGTTGGGCATATGACGGGCGATTATGGGACGCCCGGCTATCGGGGCTTTTTGAATGAGGCTTGCGTCACGTTGGGGGATGTGGCTCGAAGTGCCGGTTATCTGTCGGCCATGACCGGCAAGTGGCACTCCGGGGCGAAGGAGCCCGGTATGTTGCCGCTGGCTCATGGGTTCGATCGATTCTATGGCGTTCCCGAAGGCGGTGGGTTTTACTTCCAGATCAAACCGGGCCGAACCGTTCAACTCAACGGCGAAACGATCGCTTCCGTCGAAAAGCCTTTGCCCGCGGGTTGGTATTCGACCGATGCTTGGACCGAGTACGGGCTGAAGTTCATCGACGAAGCGATCGCGGCCGAGAAGCCTTTCTTTCTCTATTTGGCAGAGAACGCACCGCACTTCCCGCTGCAAGCCTCGGCCCGGGACATCGCTCGATTCCGAGGAAAGTATCGCGACGGTTGGCAGCGACTGAGTGACGAACGTCACAAGCGGCAGATCGAGATGGGGCTGATCGATCCGAGTTGGGAAAAGGCCGGGCTGCCCGAGCAGGTCGCGGCCTGGGACGATCTTTCCAGCGAAGAACAGGATCGGTTCGATCATCTGATGGCCGCATACGCCGCGTGCGTCTTCGCCATGGATCGGGCGGTCGGCGAGCTGGTCGATGGGCTGAAGCAGCGAGGCCGGCTCGACGATACGTTGATCCTCTTCATGAGCGACAACGGCGGATGCGCCGAGAGCGGCCCCAACGGGAAATCGGTCGGCGATCCGACCACGGCCGCCTCGAACTGGTTCTGCGGCAAGTCGTGGGCATGGCTCCAAGACACGCCGTTTCGGAAATTCAAGCACTACAACCACGAAGGCGGGACCGCAACGCCGCTGATCGCCCATTGGCCCAGCGGCATCGCTGCCCGGGGCCAGTGGCGTCGTCAGCCGGCTCACGTGATCGACGTGATGGCCACGTTGGTCGACGTTTGTGGTGCCGAGTATCCGACCGAGCGCGGCGGCACTGCCATCCTCCCGATGGAAGGTGTCAGTCTCGTCCCGGCCTTTGCGAACGAACCGCTTCAGCGGGACACTCTCTTCTGGGAGCACGAAGGCAATGCGGCCGTTCGGCGCGGCGACTGGAAACTGGTCCGCCTCGGCGGGCGCGGCCCATGGGAACTCTACAATCTGGCCGCGGATCGCACCGAACAGCACGACCTGGCTGCGGAACAACCGACGCGGGCAGCCGAACTCGAACGACTCTGGCTCGCTTGGGCCGAACGTTGTCATGCATCGCCCAACGGGCGTCCTCGCAATATGAAATGACTATTTGAGCAGCAGCGTAGGTCAGGCTTTGCCTGACGATCGGAGAGGTCGCGGCGCAAAGAAACTTCTCGAAGGAAGCACAGGCCACCAATCGTAGAATCGCGTCAGGCAAAGCCTGACCTACGCTGCTCGCGAAACGAAATAACCATTCGAGCGTCCTTCGCCGCCCGCCTTTGTGGCGTCAAGGTCGATGGACGACTACACGAGTCACAGGGACCAGGCAAGCGGCGGAGCATTGATGAACCTGCTGAAACGCGTGAGCGAACGAGTTCTTGCTTGGCATTATCCGGCAGTGCCGGTCGGCCTGGGGCTCCTGCTGGTGCTGCCGTCGCTGTCAAATGGTTTGCAGTTCGACGACTACGGTATCCGGGCGGCCGTGTTGAACCGGCAGCCCTGGGACTACATGGCGCCGAACCCTTGGGAACCGTTCAGCTTTCTCGACGGCATCCCCGAACACAACGACGAACTGATCGCCCAGGGCGTGCTGCCGTGGTGGTGCGACCGGGAGTGTCGCTTGGCCTTCATGCGACCGGTGACCGCCCTGACGCATCAGATCGATCATCGTCTCTGGGACGGCCGGCCTTGGCTGATGCACGTTCAGAGCCTGGCGTGGTTTGCGCTGGTGATCTGGGTTGCATCGATCTTCTACCGGCGGCTTTTGGGCCGTAGCGGTCCGCTCTGGGGTGCCGCCTTGGCCTCGATGCTGTTTGCGTTGGACGATGCCCACGGCAATCCGGTTGGGTGGCTGGCCAATCGCAGTACGCTGCTGGCCGCTTCGCTGGGGATTCTCGCTCTGATCGCCCACGACCGATGGCGACGCGACGGCTGGCGGCCCGGCATGGTGCTGGCGCCGGTGGCCCTGTTGGCCGGATTGCTCTCGAAGGAAGTGGCCGTCTGTGCGGCAGCCTACCTGTTGGCCTATGCGATCTTTCTCGACCGCGGCACGTGGTATCGACGCCTGGCCACGCTGCTTCCGTGCCTGGTCACCGGCCTGGTTTGGTATGCCGTCTACAAGATGCTCGGCTTCGGAACCATGGCGTCGGGGGCGTACGTCGATCCGGGCCACGACCCGGGCCATTTCCTCGAGCATCTGATCGACCACGGACCGATTCTGCTGCTCGGGCAATGGGCCCTTCCGCCTTCCGACTTCGGCGCGGGCTGGTCGACCGGCGCGTTGAACGTCCATTGGTGGTTGTCCGTCGCTTTCCTGACGGGCTGGGCCGTGATGTTCGCTGCGCTGATCGTTCGCGACCGACTTGCCCGATTCTGGACGTTGGGGATGCTCCTTTCGCTGCTGGTTGCCTGTGTGCCGTTTCCCAGCGACCGGCTGTTGATGTTCGTCGGCCTCGGAGCGATGGGTCTGCTGGCACAGTGGCTCGTTGGCCTGCGAGAGAAGGCGGCGTGGTTGCCGCAGTTGCCCCTCTGGCGGCCGGCGGCATGGGCCTTCGGCTGTGCGATGATCGTCATTCACCTGGTCTTGGCACCGTTGATGTTGCCGGTCTCGGCTAGTTTGCCGCGAGTGGTGGGCAACAGTTTCAACCCGTATGTCCGAACGCTTCCCACCGACCCGACATTCGAGCAGCAAACGGCCGTTTTTGTCAACGCGAGTTGGCTCGCCAACATGGTGGCGATTCAGATGCAGCACTATCACGGCCGGCCGTTGCCTGCGCGGCTGATCAACCTCACGGCCACCTGTCCGACGGCCACGATCACGCGACCCGACGCCACGACACTGGTCGTGCGTCCGCAGAACGGATACTTGCCGGTGCGCGATTGGGCGTTCGATGCCGAGCAACCGCCGGCCACGTATGCGCTGGGCAACATGCTGCAAATGCTCGATCTGCTGCTTCGTAGCGAGAAGGACCCGATGGGCCTGGGCGAGACGGTCGAACTGCCCGACGTGACGGTTGAGATCACCGACCTGACCGGCGACGGCCGCCCGGCCGAGGCCGTGTTCCGTTTCCGGGTGCCGTTGGAGGATCCGTCGTTACGGTGGATCGAGGTGACGGCCGAAGGCTACAGACCGTTCGAGCTGCCGTCGATCGGCCAAACAATCGAAGTCGAGTCGCCGTTTCGAACCGTCGGGTTGCGGTAGCAAAACCGACCCCAACGGGGTCCAACAACAAAGCCTAGGGTCGCGCAGCGCACCCTAGGTAACGGTCGAGCAGGACAACATCAACCTCAACGAGGTTGTACAATCGCGTGCCGCCATGTGGAACACCTTCGGCGTTCGTTGCGTCGCAGGGTTACCCACCCCCGGGGGCGCTGCGCGACCCCGGGCTTTGTTGTTGAACGCCTTCGGCGTAGAGTCCTACCCGGCACGGCGGCGGCGCTTGGCGAATTGGTAGAGCAATGCGTTGCCCTGCTTGCCGACTTGCTCGACGGCACCCATCTTGCGGAGGCAGTAGGTGATCCGTTGGGCGATCCACCGGTCGATCTTCAGGCCCTCGGCCAGGTGGCCCGTGTGAAAGGGACTCGGTAGGTGACAGTCGATCAGCTTGACCAGGTCGGCCGCCGTGCGGAGCCGATGGGTCTGCCGGACGGCCACGAGTTTCTGGTCCTCGACCTGAAAATCGTTCTCGCGCCATCGCCTTCGCCGGCCATGGCCCGGGTAGCGCCATTCCTCGATCTCGATCATGGGCACCTCGAGCGTGAGCCGTCGATGGGGAAAGACGCGCGTGAAATGGACCAGTTCGTCGAACAGGTCGAGCACGTGCCCCCGTTTGGGACTCTTCCGCCGCCCGACCACCTCGCCTCCCTTGGCCGCCTGCTTGACGAGCGTTTTTCGCACAACGATCGGCTTGACGACGATGATGCGATGCGTGTCGAGAAGGTTTTGGATCTTGTCGCGGATGGCGGAGAGCGACCCGTGCTGAATCTCGACCAGCCGACCGCCGGAAACGACGTCGATCCGATACTTGCCAAGCGGCACCTCGAAGCGTGCCCGACGATTGGCGTAGCGCGATTTCAACTCGCGGTGTAGAGAGGTTTCCATACCGGGGATTATCGGCGGGAAGAGGTCGAGAGTTTGGTGATTACTCGCCCGGCGGGTCGATGCCGAAGTCTCGGACGGTCAGCAGGCTGGAGAATTTGTAGCCGCGCCTTTCGAACGCCTTGGCTCCGCCTTCCATGCGATCGATGATGGTGATGACTCCGAGCACCTTCATGCCGAACGCTTCGATGCGCTCGATGGCCGTCAGCGACGACCCGCCGGTGGTAACCACGTCTTCGACGACGACGACCTCGTCGCCCGGTTTGACCGGCCCTTCGATGTACTGATTCGTGCCGTGACCTTTCGACTCCTTGCGCACCATGAATCCGCGCACCGGCGTGTCGCGTACGGCCGACATGGTCACTACGGCCGAGGTGATCGGATCGGCGCCGATCGACATCCCGCCGACCGCCGCAGGCATCGGCCCCTCGGCCAGCATATCGAGGATCCCCTCGGCAACCAACCGCGAGCCGGTCGGGTCGAGTGTGACCTGTTTGCCGTCGAGATAGAAGTTGGCCTTCTTGCCGGAGGCGAGCGTGAAGTCGCCGAACTTCAGGGCCTTGTGCCGAACCAACGCGACCAGAGCTTCTCTGTCGTACATGGGGGGAATTCCTGTGAGCGGAATGTTTCTGCGTGATTCTTACCGGATATCAGTAAGATGCCGAGTATAGCAGAACGCAGGTCGGTCAGACAGCGGGGGACTCCCGACAGAAATCCCCCCGTCGTCGGGGTTCCCTTTATCGTCGAATGACGACCCGGGAACCGATCGAGAGAATCCCGAAAACATCCTCGATATCGCGATCGCCCAAGCGAATCGTGCCCTGACCACCCGTGTGGTGCAGATTCCGCGGATCGTTGGTCCCATGGATGGCGACCCGTCCGGCGTCACCCGGCTCGGAACCGAGACTGATCAGGAATTCTCCGAGCGGATTGTTCGGGTCGCCCGCTTCGATCCTCGTCTGCTGGGGCCCGTAGTAGACCGGATCGACCGTCTGACCGGAGACGACGTACGAACCCTCCAGGTTTGGCTGATCTTGGCCGACGCCGACGGCAAAACGTCCGGCATAATGGCCGCCAACCCGTAGCGTCAGTACCATGTCGGTCAGGTCGATCTGTGCGTCGAACGGGCCGCGAACGACCTTCAACTGACGGCCCGTCTCGAGATGGATCGGATCGCTGATGCCGTTGATGTTGGCCAACAGCTTCCAGGGAACCTGGTAAAGGGCGGCGATCTGTTCGAGCGAATCGCCCGGCCGCACCGTGTAGGCATCTTCCATCAGATGCTGACGCGAGTAGATGACCGCCCCGGCCAACTGATCGAGCAGTTCCTGAACGTCGGACACCCGCTCTTGGGGTACATGGCCGCTGTCATGCAGCTGACTGAGTTCCAGCAGCGCGTCGGTCAGCAGGCCCTGGTCCAGCTGTGCCTGAATCGCCCTGTGGGCCGTCTCGAACGAATCGGCGACGCCGCCATGCGACGAAGCGATCGGCGCCCCGGCCGGCTCGGTTGCCGAGGGATAGGGATAAGGCTGTGCCGTGGAGCCCATTCGTGCGTCGACCGGCGTCGGAGGGATCTCGGGCGGGACGAACGCCGGCGCCGACGCCGTGCCGCCGGAAGCTCCCAATGTGCTGGGCGGCGGAAGGTTCGGATCGTTCTGCATCGGCGCCGCACCCGGCCCGTATTGCGGAGCAAAAGCCGTCGAAGGGTTGGCCATCGGAGCATTGCCCAAGGGCATCTGCGGCATGGCGTCCCCCGGGCCGGGCATCTGCACGTTCGGACCATTGGACCAGGCCGACGCTTCGTCCGGCGTCTGAGACGTTTGCGGGTTGCGCGTGACCAGGATGTACACGCCACACGAAACGACCATCAATACCACGATGACCAGCAGGTTCTTCAGCGAACTCATGATCGTCCTCCTTGACGAATCGATCGGATTACGGTTCCCTACAGAGAAGTCGATCAGGATAGTGGATTTGGAAGAAAGCCATGAACGGCAATGATTTGTGGTACGAAGAGCCGGACGACCAATTCGACGACGACCAATTCGACGACGGCCAATTCGACGACGGCGAATTCGACGACGGCGAATTCGACGATGACGACTCCACCGAAACGGTTCCTTGTAGCGAGTGCGGCGCAGAGGTGTACGAAGACGCCGTACAATGTCCTCACTGCGGATCCTACATAGTAGCACGGACCAACGTCTGGGCCGGGCGACCCGGCTGGTGGATCGCCCTGGGAATACTCGGCGTCGCGGCCGTCATCCTGGCGTTGGCCGGCTATGCCGCACGATGACAGTATCGCACGGTGACGGGGCATCATAGGCAAAACCGCCACGCAATGCTATGGCAGATCGAGAAAAAGGGCCGACATCGACTTTCCCGGCCCTTACCCTTTGCAAATCCTCGCCTTACACATTCCGGGGGGGTTGCGTGAGTCCAGGCAGCCATGTCAAGTTCGGCTGCAGAAGCAAGGGCCGGTTCGATGATCGCTTTTGGCTGCGAGCACCGAAACAAGAAGAAGCATGGTCGCGACCGCCACGCCAATCAGCGGTCACTAGCAAGAGTCGTTACCAACCGCTACAGCACTAATATCGTCCAACTTATCCGGCTCTCTAAGAAATCTCTTTGCCGCCTTCTCAATCTGTCGCAGGTGGTGATGCAGTAGTTTCGAGACGACGGCTTCCGGAGGCAAATAGCTCTCGAAAACATCGTCCCCAAGTAGGTAGCGGGCCACGATTGAGGCGCGAGAGAGAGGCAAATAGTGCCTCGCAATATGATCGTATTTTCGCGTCCTCTTCAGGCTATTCTCGCGGCAGTGGTGATCCGATGAATGGCCGATATTTCTGTCATTATCAAAGACCGCCTCCACGATATGCAATGCCTTGTAGAAGGCTGTCGTAGCCACCCACGGAGAGTTCTGATCCCGCTTTTCCAGAAGATGTGAGATCGTAAGTTGCGTTCGGTTCGCGGAAGCGATGTGCTTAGCTTCTGCCGCCATCCATCTGATACCTGAGAGCCATCTTATTAGACAGAAACGTATGCACAGACTGCTCGTCGACGGACGGGAGTCCGAGGACACTTAGGTTGATTAGACTGTAATCGTCATCGTTCGCGATCTCCAAATCCAGATCAGTCAGCGCACTTTCAAACGCATCGTCGTAACTTGTGGCACGATGAACGACAAGAAACAGCAAGCCGGCGTCCCGTATCGTGAGGTAAGCGTCCCCAATTTGCTCACGGTGCCCGTTTATCCACCGCCCAAGACAATCAACCAACATGTCAAATTGGTCCTTAAAGACAACCTGCTGGTCGAAAGCACGGCACGCTTCAATTGCCATCGCGACAGGAATCGTCATCAAGTCCCTGTTGGGAGGCACAATGCGAACCCTGCCCTCTTTGTCCTCAAAATGCAGTTCGACGACGGTAGGTCGCGATGCCGTGGTATCAACTTGTGACATGTCGATGCATCCTGGGATAGTATCGTTCGTCTCAGTTTCTTCGGCTCACGAATACGAGCCGCACCAAGAAAACCTGGTATGGTATTGTATCCGTACCACTGTGTCAATACTACATCCTTGAATCCGCTTCATTGTAACATACCCCACCTCTTCGTCAAGCGCAAACTGGGCGCAAGTGCCCAATACGACAAGACTTACGTGGTACAATGCATCGCAAGCTGTGTGCGGGCAAGAGGTTATCCCGTTGCTCGGGTCGCCCAAAATGTGGCACGAATTATGGAGAAATCGCGCCAAAAAGCCCCGAAAGGAAAGAACCGCTCGAGAAAGCATGCGAGTGTCCGTTTCGTGACGGACATGCAAGATTTCCCAGCAACGCACCCCTTGGACACCACCTACCTTTTCCGGGTTAATACGAGCGGCATAGGCAATGCAGGCTATTTG
>JAZFUB010000533.1:0-7509 GCA_036447015.1 Thermoguttaceae bacterium
CACGTAGCGTGGTCGTCTTGCCGGCCCCGTTCGGCCCGACCAACGCAAGAATCTCGCCCGGCTCCACGTGAAAACTCAGCCCGGCGACGGCAACGGTCTCGCGATACGTCTTATGAAAATCGTGAACTTCGATCACGCTGGACACTCCGATCAAGACCGTGTTGCCGCGACGCCTACCCTCGACGGCTACCCTCGACGAGGTCAGTATAGCAGCCCGTTCGAGAAAATCAACAGGCTGTCCGACGTCAAGACGCGGGCGTTTGGCCCGATCATCAGGCGGTTTATTGCGATCCGATGCATATCACACGGATCGAACTGATTGACGGCACCAGGGCTCAGCAGCAGCCAAACTAGCCGTGCCACACAGTTTTTTCGACCGGCTGCGATTGCCGCTACTGGCCGTCACCCGCGGGTGGTTGCGGGTCGGACTTGGGACTTGACGGCTCGTCTTGCTGCTCGGGCGGATTGACCACGACCGACACGGCCAGACCGTTGCGGTACCGTTCGATCAAGTTCAGCAGCTTCATCCGCCCGGGGTGGTCCGGCTCCAGGTCGAGCACCATCTGCCACTGCGCCATCGCCAGGTCGTGCCTGCGATCCTCTTCGTAAGCGTTGCCCAGTTTCAGGTGCAGCGAGGCCGTCTGGGGGGTTTCGGTGACGGCCAAGGCGAGGTACTCGATGTATTTGTCGAGTTTGCCCGCCTGATTGTATTGGTCGGCCACCTTCATGTACGCGTCGACCAGCGTGGCCTTGTAGGCTTCCGGGTCGAGCTTGATCGCCTCTTGCAGCAGTTCGAGATAACGGTCGTACTGCCCGGTGCCGAATGCCGCCTGGGCGTGATAGTAATGGACCAACGACCGGTCCTCCTCCGGCACGGCATCGCCAGCCTTAGCGTCGCCGATTTCGGTGAACATGTCCAGCGCCTGTGCATAGCGGCGAGCATTCAGATAGATGGTCGCCCGAAGCACCAGGATGTCGGAACGTTCCTCGAGCCCATCGGCCACTGCCCGAGCGATCTGATAGATGGCCGAAGTCTCCGGGGCGCATCGAAAGGTCTCCTTGCTGCCGGGAACCGGCTCGATCAGGTACCACGCGTCGTGAATCGTGCCGATCTTGCCCGACTTGACCGTCTGTACCGCGATCCGCCCGAAATAGTTTCGCAAGTTGAAGTAGGCCGAACCGAGCTTGTATCGCAGCACGGGACTGTCGAGCCCCAGACGCAGGGCCGACTGATACGACTCGGCCGCCAGGGCAAAGAAGTTACCCGAGAGATAAATGTTGCCGAGTTGGTAATGATCGGCCGCACTCTGCGGGTTGAGTTTGACGGCCTCCTCGTAATGCTTTCGGGCCTTTTCGTGATCGTCGAGATTGTACTGGGCCGCGGCCAGCATGTGATAGGTCGGATAGTCGTGACGATATTGCAGCAACGGTTCGAGCACACGAACCACGTCCTTCCATCGCTCGTCGGCCGAATAGATTTCGCCCAGCGCCTGCCCGGCCTCGACATGGTCGGGCGCCGTCTCGAGAATCTCCTCCAAATGGGTCGCCGCATCGTCGTTCTTGCCCGCATAGCGATAGGCCCGGGCAAGGTGCAGTCGATAGCCGGTCTTCGTCTCGTCGGCCGCGACCGCCTTACCCAGCAGATCGATAGCCTGCGCATACCGGCCCTGGAACAGGGCGTTGCGTCCCTGCGTGAAAAGATCTTCCGGCTGTGGGTCGTCCGCCGGGGCCGATGCCTCGGCATTGTCCGCGGCATTGGGCTCGGCCGCATCTTGAGCCCGAGCGTTCGGCGTGTAAAGGAACGGCAGTAGCAGCAGGGCCGTCAGCCGCAAGACAGCATGGCGTGTGATTCGCATCGTTAGAACTCCTTATCGTCGGGAGATTGCATCTTGGACATTGAAAATTGGTAATTGGACATTTGCACCACGAAGGACTCTCCTCCGCACAACCGGCGCAAGACCGGCCTACAGCCGATACGTCTTGATCCAGTTGATCTGTTCTTTGGCCTTTTCGACCAACGGCCCCTCGGGGAAGTTCGTCATGTAGTTCGTGTACGAATCCATGGCGTTGACCCACTCGTCGAGATGTTCGTAGCTCTCGGCAATCGCGAACTGGGCCTCGCCCGCCTTGGGGCTTCGGCGGTAGTTTCGCAGGAAGGCCTTGTAGGCTTCGATCGCTTCGGAGTACTTGGCTTGCCGTTCATGGTACTCGGCGATTCGCCAACTGGCGTCCTCGGCCACGGTCGTACCGGCGAACTGGTTGACGATCTCCAGCCAGGTCTTCATCGCGGCCTTCGAGTCCTTCAACTGTTGATGGTAGATGGTGGCCATCTGCAACAAAGCCTCGTCGGCCTTGTCGGCCCCGGCCACTTGCGAAGCCGAGGTGTAGGCCTCGACGGCCAGTCGCAGCGCGGCATTGATCTTGTCCTGCCGGTCGGCCAGTTGGGTGGCCGTCTCGGCTTCGACTTCCTGCAGCGCCTTTTGCGCGAACAGCCGGACATTGGCGTCGTTGAATTGTCAAAAATTGCTTGCCGCCGAGGCCTCGGCCACTTCGGCCGATTTGCCTTTGCCGGCCTTCTTCAGGCTGGCGATCTGCTCGGCCTTGAACTCCTGTTGGCGGAACCGATTGTCCTGAGACAACTGATAGGCTCGACGCTGGGCCACGTCCTTGTTCCGCTCCAGCGTCGTTGCTCGCGTGACGGTAGCCAGTTTCCCGGCCTCGTCCTCGTAGCTCTTACCGACCATAAAGAGAGCATCGTCGGCCAAGGGGCTCGTCTCGTATTTGTCGGCCATCGCCAACAGGGCCTCGCGGGCCATCTCCGTCTCGCCGAGCGACAGATACGTCGTCCCCACGGCATAGAGCGCGTCGTCGGCCAGGTGGCTCGTCGGCCAATCGGCCACCACCTTGCGATACTCGATGATCGCCTTGACCGGGTTGGACAGCTCGGCGGCCACGATCCGCGCGATCTGGTATTGAGCATCGAAGGCCTTCCGCTGGTCTTCCTCGTCGACGAGGCCTTGATATCGGGCAAGATCCTTCAGCACGTCGATTCGCCGGTTGGCCTCGGCCACCTGGGCGTCTTCCGGATAGGCGGCCACGTAGGCCCGATAGGCGTCGCTCGCCTCGCGCCACTGGCTCAGGTTGATCGTACACTCGGCGATCGACCATTTGGCCTCCTGGATCCACTGCCCGTTGTCGAACTCCTCGGTGACCCGACGGTAGGCCGCGATGGCGTCTTTCCAGGCCTCGTTCGTCTGGTGGATCTGCCCGACCATCGTCAGCGCCTGGCCCGCCTGGGCGTGGCGAGGAAAGCTGTCGACAAACGTTTCCAGCACGTGCAGGGCCTCGACCCAACGCTTCTGGTTCTTCAGGTCGGACCCGATCTGGAAGATGGCGTTCTGCAGCCCTTCGTCATTGCCGCCGCGAATGAAATTCAACTCCTGATAGGCCTGGGCAGCCAACAGCGGACGCCTGAGGTTCTGGTGATAGGTCTGTGCGATCTTCGTGGCCGCCTGCTGGGCCAGCGCGTGCATCGGATCGTAGATCGCCAGATCGTTCCAAACCAGGATCGCTTCGGCGTAGTCGGTCCGACCCTCCAACTCGGTCGAAATGTCCCAAAGCATCTGCGGAATCGTTCCGATTTTCGGATGCGTGGGATACTCCCGGGCAACTTGCTGTAGCTCCTTGGCCGTGCGAACGTACTGTCCCCGGGCCAAGGTCGAACTGAACGCACCAACCACGCGAGCTTGCGTCAGAAAACTGCCCGCGATGTCCCATTGGGCCTCTTGTTGGTAGGTCGGCTCCTTGGGGAAATCGGTCACGATCAGGGCCAACTCCGAGCGTGCCTCGTCGTAGCGCCGGGAAACTTCGGCCAACATCGCCTGCTTCGTGATCTTGCGATCCAACGGCTTCGACGCCCAGGACAACCGGTCGCGAGCCACCTCCAGTCGCAGTTTCGGCAACTGCCGGTCGGTCGGGTTGTCGCCGAGGAACTGCGTGGCCAATGCGGCCGATCGCTGCCACTCGCCCAGACCCCGCCAATGGCCGACCATCACGAGAATCTCACCTCGGGCCTGCTCGGCCGTCGGCGTGCGTGGATAATCTTTGCGGATGCCTTGGAAGACATCGTAGGCCGCCGAAAGGGCCTTTTCCTGTCGGGCCAGTTCGGCCTCGCTGAGCGACGGCATGACAGGGATCGCCTGTTGCGATACCTGTTGCTGACCTGCTGGCTGCTCGCCCTGCTGAACGGTCAGCCTCTGCATGGCGGATTGGTCGCTGACGTTCGCATACAAGAACCGCTCGCGAAGTTGGGCCACCTGGGCCGCCCGATTCGATTCCTGTCGGTTGATCATCGCCAACAACTGCGAGTCGCGCTGGGCCTCTTCGGTGACGGGTGCAGGTGTCGAACGAGATTGCGGCTGCGCTGCCGGCGCCGGCCCCGTGCCGGGCATCTGCGGAGCCGCCGTCCGCTCGCCCGGGGCATTCGCGGCCAACGTCGCCGAACCGTCCACCAGTCCTCTGCCCATTCCTCCGCCCATTCCTCCCCCCGCCAGGCCTCCCAGCGTGCCGTTGATCGATAGGTTGACCGCAAAAGACTCATCGGACGTGCCAAGCCTGGCTGCCAACATCGCTCCGCTGTCGAATTCTCCGGATCCTCGCAACCCGGCAGAGGCCAGTGTGGTCAGCAGTTCTCGTGCATGGCCGGGCATTGCGGGCCCCAATTGACACAGGCCGCGGGCAAACTCGATCCGTTCGGGGCGATGAATCGCCAACTCGGAGGCGAGCAGGTCGGCAAAGATCGAGTCGGCAACCTCCCAGGCGTCGATTTTCGCGTACTCAAGCGCAACGGCCATGATCTTCAGCGTGGCCCGACCGATCCGCGGGCTTTCGCCATACGTCGCGATCAGACCGTCATAGGCCGCGATGGCGGCGGCGAACTCGTCGCTGAGTTTCTGCGGGGCCGGCGTATCATCGGTTTTGTCGGCCATCTGTTTGGCCAACAGCTTGCGTGCGTGGGCATCGAGCGCCTCGGCTTGGGCAAAGGCGGCCCGCTCGGCGATGCTCGGCGTCTGTGGCGTCGACTGCGAGAGGATCTCGACCTCAGAGGCGAACGCCATCAGGTCAGCGTACACGTCGGCGGCGACCAGATGGGCCGTGTGTTGCTCGAACAGCCGCGCGATGTCGAAAATCGCCCCGACCGCCCGAGAAACCAAGGGGCTGCTCGGCCGATCGGTGATGAACTGTTTCCAACCGTCCCTGGCCGCCTGGAACTCCGGACCGAGGGCGATCTGGTCCGACGCCCCGTACTTCGAAAGCCGCAGCGCCAACTCGCGTCTTGCATGCTCGTCGTTGAGGCGAACGAGTTGCACGGCGGCGTACTCGTCGGCCGCGTCGACGGCCGCGTCGGCTTTGACTTCGATCGCCGCCTCGGCCGTTTCGTAGTACTCCAGTTGCTTGTAATGGCCGACGATCGTCTCCCACACGCCGCGTACTTGTGCCAGGATCGCCGCCTCGTCATCCAGCCCCGCCTGCAACTCGTAGCATCGGGTCAGTGCGTTGACGAGAAGTGGATCGAGCTGGCGCGGGACGGTCAGGCCGACCGTCGAGAGCCGTTGGTGTTCGGCCGTCACTTGCCGGATCCAGAGATCGACCACGGCCAACTCCGCCTGGCGTCGTTGCTGCTCCGGCAGAGCGGGCGTGACCGTTGCGTAGACTTCGTGAGCAACGGCCCAATGCGCCCGTTCGACCCACGGCTTGACATGATCGGCCAATTGCACCAGGGCGAACGGCGCATGAGCCGGTTCGATCTGAAAGTGCTTGATCAGCGTGCTCAAATAGGCCTTTTGCAGGTCGGACAACTTCGCGTTCTCATCGGCCCGGCCGGCCTTGATGTTCTCCTGGAAGACGTAGGCCGCGTAGTCTTGCACGATCTTGTAATGGGCAACGATCGCGGCCGCCCAGCTTGGATCGTCCGCCGAGACGGCTTCGTGCAACTCGGCGCTCAACTCGAAGGCCAATTTGCGCGAGCCCGCCTTGTTCACTTTCGCACGTTCTTGGATAATCGCCGAAACTGTCTCGACCGCCGATTTCACGGCCGCCGCGTCGACGTTGGCCCTAATTACCGGTAAGGCGACGTCCAAGGCCCAGGCGTCGGGCCCTTTGAGCCCCGCGAATTGGGCCGTGGGAAGGACTTTCGCTGACGAAGCCCGCACCCGCTTCGCCAAGTTCGCTTGATCGATCCACAACGGTTCGGCCGGATATGCCTTGCGGACCGTCTCGAACGTGGCCAGCACCTCGGCCAGCTTCTTGGGCAACTGGCCGCGAGCGACGCCGGTGGGAAGTTGCCCGGCCCGGGCCGTCTCGTCCAGCCACTTTGCGGCGGCAAGGTACTTGTAGGACGCGAGCGACTTCAGCACCGTGAGGCGATTGTCACGCGACAGGGGCGCCGCGAGCAGGGTCTCCAATGCCTGGATAGCCGGCGCATGGGCTCCGCGATCGACGTAACGCGTCTTCAAGTGGTCGAGGAGTTGGGGAGGTATCGTGGCCGGCTTGTCGGTGGAACGCTCTTGCCCGTAGATTTCGGATGCAAGAGCCAACGCCTTGACGTCATTGGCACTCAAGTCGGATGACGGCGTCGGTTTGCCGGCTTGCGTTGCCAGACTCAGGTACGTACGGAACAAGAGACTGCGACCGGAATCGGCCAGCTTGTGATCGGGATGGTCGGCCAGCCACTGGACCATCGCTTCGGCCCGGGCCGCAGTGACTTCTCGCTGCAGGTCGAACGCCGCCAACTCGTACTGGGCCACTGCCGCCGCCGGTGTGTCGGCATGGTCGGCCACGAGTTTCTTCAGTATTGCGATGCCCTCGGCGACGGCGTCTCCGCCGGAGCGCATATTCGCCGTGCCCAACAGTAGCGAAATCTGCACGTCGTCGGCCTCTTGAGCATGATACACGAGAATCTCTCGCAGCACGCGCAACGCCTCGGCGTGTTTGTTCATCCTCAGAAGCGACTCCGCTTGCAGCGTCTTGACGGTCGCCCGCTGAACATCGGCCAGCGCCTTGTCGGCAAGCAGCTTCGTACACTCTTGCAAGGCGGGCGAGTAGAGTTGCTGCTCGACCAACGATTCGACCAGCCGAATCCACGTGTCGACCTCCGTGATCCTTGCCCGCAAGACCGTCAGCATCTGTGTGGCGAACGGTTCCTCCGGAGCGAGCGCCAGGGTCCGTCGCCAGGCCGCGATCGCTTCGTCCAACTCGCCGAGCTGATAATGGGCCTTGCCCAACAGCAGGAAGGCTTCGGGGTTCTTCGGGTCGGTCTCGGCGGCCTGGCGGGCCAGATCCCGGGCCTGCTCGAAGTTGCCGTCCGCGAAGAGGCCCTTGGCCTGATCGTAGGCCTGCCGGGCGTCGGCCTGGGCCATGGCGATGGTGGCCGGAACTACGACGGCAAGGATCACGACGGCGGGAATCACTACGGAAAGGTACGCTGCCGAGAAGATCGGGCGGATCAAC
>JAZFUB010000534.1:0-2217 GCA_036447015.1 Thermoguttaceae bacterium
CAGTTCGGGCCAGGCGGCTCCGTTCACGTCGACTTCGAAGGCGGCCACCCGCGGCTCGGCCTCTTCGAGCTCGATCAGTCTCCCGTTGACCCCACCCTGAGAGATCCACCATCCCACCGTCGAAACGAGGCCCGCCACGACCAGCGTCGCGACCACGGCCTGATCCGCGCGGCGAATCAGCCAGTGTGGAGACGGGCCAGGCGACGGTTGGCGATTATCGGACATCATGATCGATTATGGCCGATTCCGGGCAGTGCCGCCAGATCCGTGCCGCCATACGCGATCGACCGTGAAGGTGCTCTCGACACGAAATTGGGGGGTTCCGAGGACCGGCAGCAACGGCTATCCTGAATGGTTCGGGCTTAACCGATCCGGTCAACAGGAGATTCTCCCTTGGGCAAAGAATTTCAGCAAATCGTCTGGGACGATCAATTGCAGCAAGATTGGCAAGCGATCCTGCAACTGGCAGTCCGCGAGGATCTGGCCGAACAGGGGGATTGGACAACCAATGCCCTGGTGCCCGAGGACGCCGTGGGCAGAGCGGTCGTGGTCGCGCGGCAGCCGGGAACGATCGCGGGGCTGCCGGGCGTCGAGCCGACACTTCGGCAGATCGACCCTCGACTGGGATGGATGCCGAAGATCTCCGACGGTCGGGCCGTCGCGGCCTCAGAGGCGATCGGGGTCATCGAGGGTCCCGTCCGAGGGTTGCTCACGGCCGAACGGTTGGTGCTGAACCTGCTGGGACATCTCTCCGGCATTGCGACCTTGGCGCGGACCTACGTCGACGCCGTGGCCGGCACCAAGGCGGCGATCTACGATACCCGAAAGACGACTCCGGGATGGCGTCGGCTTCAGAAGTATGCCGTGCGATGCGGCGGAGGCCGAAACCATCGTGGCGGTCTGTTCGAGGCAGTGCTGATCAAGGACAATCACCTGGCATGGGGCGCCGAAGCTTCGGCAGAGAGTTCCGCCCGTTACACACCTCGAGAGGCCGTCGCCCGGGCACGCCGCTATGTCGAGGACAAAGCGTCACGCTCCATAGCCGGCGCGATGATCGTCGAGATCGAAGTCGACACGCTCGAACAACTCGACGAGGTCTTGCCGGCCGGACCGGACATCGTGCTGTTGGACAACATGAGTGCGTCGGACCTACGCGAAGCGGTCGCCCGGCGCGACGCCCGCAACACGGCGGTCGAACTGGAAGCGTCCGGCGGCATCAACCTGGAAACGATTGGCCGGATCGCCGCCAGCGGCGTAGACCGGATCAGCGTCGGTGCATTGACCCACTCGGCAGTTTGCCTTGATCTCGCTCTGGATTGGGGCGACTTGAAAAAGTAGGGTGGGCACCGCCCACCAAGAACCTCTCTATTTCATCGTCAGTTGCTTCGATGGACCACGCAGCCCCTTCTTTCGAAGCGTCGTCCTCAGGAATCGGTATTGCCTGGTGTGTTTCAGGATTTTGACTTTCCCGCTGGCGACCCAGTGAATCTCCCTGGGCAGTGCGGCGAGCTTGACATTGTTCTCGTTCGGTAAGAATTCTTCAACAAGCCACTGGAGTTTCTTCTCGATTCTTGAGACCTCACTGGTCACGGCCGAATGAACTTCCACGAAGTACGCCACGACGTTCCCTGAGCGATTGTATCCGATGACGTAGTCCCAGCGGTTCGCGTTGGGCGCCGCTCGACAACAATCGCCGTCGATGTCGGCGCTTCCAAGGACTTGCTCTGAATCGCTCGCACGAATCCGGCCCTTCCCTTCACCCCGTTTGACTGCCGCTAGTCCATTCTTGAGTTGCAGATGATCGGCACTGTTGATCGCCTGTTTGAAGATTTCGTGCGGAGATGGCTTGCGTTTCTTCTTCGCCATTACGTCGCGCTCCCCGCATAAAACAATGCCTCCCCCACGATATCGGCGATTCGGCCCGAGAAGCCGCTCAAGCCTCCCCAGCCGGAAACGCGATCGTCGTCGTCCCCGGGATCTAGCGACGAGATATCCCGAATCTCAACCTTATCGTCGGTCCGATCGAAAAAGTAGACTCTGTAGTCCTTTTCCAACGCCGATGCGAATACCTCCTTAATTGGTTGACCGAGTACCGCGACATCGAATATCTCCTTCAGACATTCCATGGCCGTCTCTTCTTCAAGCTGGGCCAACTCCTTCAGTGCCCAAATCACGTCGAGAACGACAGGCGAGTGTGTCGACAGGATGACGCGGTAC
>JAZFUB010000535.1:0-7445 GCA_036447015.1 Thermoguttaceae bacterium
TTTGGAACGAGGCACTGCGGGCACTTGGCATTGCTGTGGAAGTAATCGACGAGAACTCGCCGACATCGTCCAGAATGTCTGAAGTATCCAGGTTCTCCGTCGGCTCGCTGATACCGCGCAGCGCGCAGTTGCGAGTCGCCGAGGTCCTGAAGATCTACGTGAAGTGCGACCATAATCCGCTCATTAGTTGCGAGATCATCGATATCCATGGAAAGCAGATACTGCACGATGATGGGTGGGGTAATAATCCGCCTAATGAGGTCTATTTGAACCGGTGTTTCGAGAAGAGACTCCCAAAGGACGTTCAGTTGCGATTGACGGTACATAAAGATCCGCAAATGGTGCGAGTGCCGTTTGTGTTCAAAGGCCTCGCAATCGACGAGAAGAGGGGGCAGCTGTCCCGGTCCAGCGACTTTCCTACCGCAAGAATGAGCGGGAATCGATCAGCCAACACGAGGTAAACGTGCGAGCGTGAACCAACCGATGAGACCTGAAAAACAAGAGGCTTCAACGGATTCAAGGCAAGGAACCAACCAAGATGCGCGGAGCGCGCACGGGAACAATAGGGGACATAAACGGGACAGGTTTATTCGACCGCGGAAGAAGTGATAAGAGCTACTTGCCCATCTTCTTCAGGTTGGCGAGGCACCGGCCGACATTCTCCATGGCCCCCTCGACACCCCGTTCGTGCTCGACGATATACCATTCGGTGCCGCCGGTCGACTCACAGATTTCGAAAACCTGTTTCCAATCGACGTCACCCTCGCCGACCACGGCCTTCTTGTCGCCGCCGTGCTCCTTCAGATGGATCGTTTTCGATCGGCCGGGATACTTCTTCAACAGAGCATACGGGTCGCCGCCGCCGCCGATGCAATTGCCCACGTCCATCTGCATCACGACATCGTCGCACGTGTTGCCGAAGAGCAAGTCCCAGGGGGTCTGGCCGCCCATGTCGCGGAAGTCGCCGCCATGGGCATGGTAACCGACCAACATGTCGACGGTTTTGGCCTTTTTGGCCAGCTTGTCGTACAGCTTGGCCGTCTTCTTCAGTGCCTCGATCGAACCGGTGTATTCGTGCGACATGCCGGGCACGATGAGGTACTTGTTGCCGATCGTCTTGTTGAATTCGACCGTGGCGTCGAACGCGTCGTCGCTGAGCGTATTGAGCCCGGTATGCGTGCCGCAGCACTTCAGGCCGTTGTCGTCCTGCAGCTTGTGAAGTTCCTTGGCCGTGCGACCATAGTAGCCGGCGTACTCGACGCCTTCATAACCCATTTCGGAAACCGCCTTGAGGACACCGGGCAGGTCTTTGGCGCAAGCGTGCCGAACCGAGTAGAGTTGCAGTCCAATGGGGATTCGTTTCACGGCGGTGTTTGCCGGTGCGGCCATCGGATGGATCCCGGTCGCCGAGAGGGCAACGGCGCCGGCGCCCAACTTCAACATATCGCGTCGTGTGAGTTTCATGGTTTCTCCTAAAAATTCGAAATGCGTCATTTGGAGCTATGGGATATCGGTCCAATGCCGGACCCCACTCGGGCAAATCGCCCATGACACCAGCCTAATCGAAATCTTCGCCGATGTCGCCCCTTTGGGATTCAGGGCGTTGCCCGGAGGAGCTTGTTCGACATCAGACATCAACCATACAACCCGATGCCAGGGAATCTTGACCGATGCGGCTGATGGTCGAAGAGAATCGAGCCACCAGAAAGGGCCGTTAGTTAGTCCACTGAGGGGGCACGAGCAACGCGGGCCCATCGCCCCAGGTGTCAAGCAAGTTTTTGCCGAATCACAGGAGAAGAACTGTTCAATTCGGTCCTGAGCGACTATCATACAGATGCGAAGGGTGCGGCAACTTTGCCGTATCCGTGTTGCGACGGTCGTGCGCCGAGTGCCATCGGTGTGTTGCGTGCTCGCGCGGTCCGGTCGCCCCTTGGACATAAGGAGGAAAGAGAACGAGGCAATTGCAGTAGAGCAAGAGGCATCGGAAGTGTACGTCCTGGTCCGTCACGCGGCGTAAGGAAGGACAATACGATGTCGATCCGGGTGGTATGCCCGAACGGGCACACGCTCAAGGTGCAGGATAGTTTCGCCGGCAAGGTAGGGCTTTGCCCGACGTGCAAGGCTCGTGTCGAAGTTCCCCGGACTCAAGACGAGATCTCCGAAGACGCGATCATGGGCATTCTGGGGCCTCACCTCAGCTCCGACGAGCAACCCGAGCGCCTGTCGTCCCGCCCGCCGGTGCAACGCGATCAAGGTCTGACGCCGAAGAAGAGTTGCCACCAGTGCAATCGCCAGATCTCGGCAGCCATCCACATCTGTCCCCACTGCCACACGTATATTGCCAAACTGGCTGACTTTTGAGGCGGGCGTTCTGGCGTGAAAAACATCCATAAGATTCTTTGCTGCAAGGGGTTACGAAAATCGGTCCCGCGCGGCTATCCTTTCTGACCTAGAATTGGATATATTACTATCGAGAAGGTTCTACCGTGTCCGATGGCGCCTGCCAGGGAGCCGGCGCAAAACACTTGATGATTGAAACAGCCATTTCGGTTGTCAGTTCCAAGGCACTCCTGACGCTTTTTGGCGCCTGCGACCAGCATCTGCGAAAAATCCGCGAGACGCTGGGAGTTCGTGTGTCTGTTGGTGACGGCCAAATCCATATCGAAGGCGACGGGCAGGCAGTCGCCGACGCGACCGAAGTTCTCGAGCAGCTGCAATCGATCGCCCAACAGAACGGCGTGTTGGCCACCGACGACGTTGCCCGAGTCTTGTCGGCCGTCCTCGACGGTCAGAAGGCGACCGAAGCCGCGCCGATCGAAGTCTTCAAAGCCGGACGTTGCATTCGCCCACGCACCGCCGGTCAGGTCCGATTTCTCGAAGCGATCGGCAAGAACGACGTAACGCTTTGTTGCGGTCCGGCGGGAACGGGAAAAACCTATTTGGCGGTGGCCATGGCGACCGCGGCACTGAAGGCCCAGAAAGTTCGCAAGATCGTGCTGGTCCGGCCGGCGGTCGAAGCGGGCGAAAGCCTCGGATACTTGCCCGGCGATTTACAGGCGAAGATCAACCCCTACCTGCGGCCGCTGATGGATGCACTGCACGAAATGATGGACCATGATCTGATCAACCGCTACAAGGAGGAAGACGTCATCGAGATCGTCCCCTTGGCCTATATGCGGGGACGTACGCTCAACGAGGCCTTTATTCTCCTCGACGAGGCCCAGAACACGACCGTCGCGCAGATGAAGATGTTTCTCACGCGTATGGGGGAAGGCTCGAAAATCGTCGTCTCCGGCGATATCACCCAAATCGACCTGCCGCCGAACCATAGGAGCGGATTGATCGACGGGCTCGAACGGTTGCATGGGATCGAGGGCATCGCAACCGTGAAACTGTCCCGGAGCGATATCGTGCGACATCCGTTGGTACAGAAGATCGTCAGCGCTTACGAACATCGCCCCGGCGCGGCACACGGTGCGGCACACGGCCACAACCGGGGACGCTCGTCGAAGACGGGAAAAAGAGGATAAGAGACTTCGGCTACGATAGCCGCGACAATTGTTGATAGGCCGATCCTAAGTAACCTGATTTCAATGCCATGGCCGCTACCGGTCCAAAACGTACCCGATCTGAACGCGTTGCCGCGTTGGAGTTGGCGCCCGGTCAATGGGAGCGTGTGTGGACCGGTCTGCGCCGTCGCGACGTGCTTGGCCGGATCGGCGTGGCTTTGCTGGCTGCCATCGCGATGGGGCTGATTGTCCGGGCATGGGACCCGCCGTTCGCGTATCGAACCGGATACACGCCCGACCGCGACATCATGGCACGCGTCGAGTTCTCCCTGGTCGATGAATTCGCTACCGAGACCGCCCGTTCGGATGCACAAAAACAGGTCCGCCGAGTTTACTCCCGCGACAACACACGGCTGGCCCAGCTTCTCGCTTCCTTGCGTGTGACATTGGTCGAATTGACGGCATCGAAGACGGTGTCGGAGGTTGACCCGGGAACCTGGCAGGAATTTCAACTACCCGCCGAGAAAGCCGAGACGGACGAGCCGCCGACGACCGAGGAACAAGATCGGCGGTTCCAGGAGTTCGTCGCCACGTTTACACCGCAAGAGAACCTGGATCGCTTCGAAACAGCCATGACGGCAGCTTTCGATCCGTTCCGGAATCGGGGCATTCTCGGCCAACTCCCGGTGGAACTCGAACGGGGAAACCGGGAAGAGATCCTCGTCTACCCGATCGACGAAGTCGAGTCGCTTCCCAGCCCCGTCCGGATCAGTGATGTGTTGGTCGGCGACGGCACGGCCATCCACGATAGCCTGCGGGATCAGTTCGAATCGGCGGACGTGGCCGATCGACTATTTGCGTGGTTGTGGCCTCGGCTGCGCGAGCTTTCGACGTTGGAGTTCGACGAAGTCGCCACGCGGCGAGATCAGGAACAAGCAGCCGGCGTCGTTGAAGATGTGCTGATTACCTACGGGCCGGATCAGCCGGACCGACCGTTGGCCAAGGCGGGTCAACCTTTGACTCCCGAGAAGATCGAACATCTCCGCTTGGAGTACGACGCCTCGCTGGCCGCTCGCCCGATCGGGCAACGACTGATCCGGGCAACGGCCATGGTGCTGATGATTTTCGTGATGTTCATCCTCTGTGGCGCTTTCATGCGTTACCGGCAGCTTGGCCCGTTGGCCAGTTGGAGCCGGCTCAGCGTGGTCCTGACCATGGCCGTCATCACCGTCGCCCTGGCACGCTGGGCGTCGGCCGATGCGTGGCGAGCCGAGATCATCCCCTTGCTGATCTTCTGCATGACCATGGTCATCGTCTATCGCCAGGAATTGGCGCTGCTGCTTTCCGGCGTCCTGGCCCTGGTGCTGGTCATGGCCATCGGACACGGATTGCACGAGTTTCTCTTGCTCCTGGGCGTGTCGGTCGCTGCCGGGACGAACTCGGGACGCATCCGCAGCCGAAGCAAACTGATCTACGTCGGCCTGTTCGCCGGTGCCGTGGCCATCATGTTGGACGTCGGCATGAGCCTGATCGACAATCAGCCGCTCGGCTGGACGCTGATGACCAACGCCGCACGCAACGGCCTGTGGGCACTGGCCGCCGGGTTCCTTATGACCGGATTGCTGCCGTTTATCGAACAAATCTTCGGTGTCTTGACCGACCTGAGCCTGTTGGAATTGGGCGACGTGGCCCATCCGCTGCTGCAAGAACTCGTTCGCCGCGCACCGAGCACCTACAACCACTCGGTGACCGTCGGGTCGATCGCCGAGGCGGCCGCCGACAGCATCGGTGCCCGGGGACTGTTGGTTCGCGTGGGCGCCTATTTCCACGATATCGGCAAGATGCTCAAGCCGGGATACTACATCGAAAACGTCGGCTCCGGAGACAACGCGCACGAAGATCTCGTGCCGGCCATGAGCACGCTGGTGATCATTGCCCATATCAAGGACGGGTCCGACCTCGCCAAGCAACACCACCTCCCCCAGCCGATCATCGACCTGATCAAACAACACCACGGCACGACGCTGGTCGAGTTCTTCTACGACCGGGCCAACCGGCAACAACAGGCCGATCCCAACGGTGGCGGCGTCGACGAGAGCACGTACCGTTATCCGGGCCCGAAGCCCCAAACCAAGGAGGCGGCCGTGTTGATGCTCGCCGATGCGGTCGAAAGCGCCAGCCGAACCTTGGTCGATCCGACACCCGCTCGCATCGAAAGCCTCGTTCGCGGTCTGGCCGAACGACGGCTGCACGGCGGGCAGTTCGACGAAAGCGGTCTGACCCTGCGCGAGTTGCGAACCATCGAAAAGAGTATGGCCAAGTCGCTCACCTCGATCTATCATGGACGCATCAAGTATCCCGACCAAGTAACCGCCTAGTGGCAACCGATAAACAACTTCCCCGTTTAGCTGCCGCCGGCACGGCGGCTTGACGCTTGAGCGCACTTTCGGCCAAGCCGCCGTGCCGGCGGCAGCTAAACGGGGAAATCGGAAAGTTGTTTTCCGGTCAATCCTTAGGAGAGAAACGCTACGGATGACCGACGTCCCAAGAGAACTCATCATCGAAGTCAACGATGAGCAGTCACAGTTGCCGGAAGACCGGCGGCTCGTCGAAGCCGTTCGAACGATCCTGGAAGAGGCGTCGATTCCCCGGGCGCGGATCAGCGTGGCCGTCGTCGACGATCCGACGATTCACCGATTGCACCGCGACTATCTTCAGATCGACGAACCGACCGACGTGATGAGTTTCGTTCTCGAACACACGGACGACCTCCTCGAAGGCGAGGTCATTGCCAGTGCCGATACGGCCGTAGCGTCGGCACCCCAATTCGGCATGACTGCGAGCGACGAGTTGCTGCTGTACGTGATCCACGGTACGTTGCACCTGGTGGGGTTCGATGACGTGACGCCCGAGAAGCAGGCCGAGATGCGTCGGCAGGAACGGGCCCACCTTGCCCGATTCGACGTCGATCTTCCCGACCTGCGGACAGCCGAAAAGGAAGGGGACGTCTCGTGAACCCCGATCTCTTACTTTGGCTTTCGGTGGCCGGGATGGTCGTCACGTGCATCGCCGCGATCGGATCTCGATCGCTCGGGGAGTTCGCACCACATGAACTCAAAGAGATCTGCCGCCGCCGGAAATCGTCCGATCGACTCGGGCTGATCCTTCGTCATCGCGATCAGGTCGCCCTGGCGGCCGAAACGCTTCAGGTCGTGGCCACGGCCGTGGTGGTCGGGACCTGGGTGCTCTGGATTACGCCGTCCGAAGGTCTCGCAAGCCCGGCCATGCTGATCTCCAGCGTGGCCGGCGCCGCGGTGGTTCTGCTGGCGGTCGAAATCTGGATTCCTTGGGCGGTGGTGCGTCTGTGGGCCGCGCCGTTTCTGTACCATACCTGGCCCGCTTGGCAAGCCGTGAGCGTCGTCCTGACGCCCCTGGTCATTGCCTCGCGATTCGTCGACGCCCTGATGCACCGCCTGGCCGGACGGACTCCGGAGATTCCCGACGAAGAGTCCTTCGAAGACGACATCCGCACGATCGTCTCCGAAGGACACCGCGAAGGATTGCTCGAAGAGGACGCCCGGGAAATGATCAAAGGGGTCATCGAACTGAGCGACGTACACGTCTCGGAAATCATGACGCCGCGAACCGACATGGTCTCGATGCCGATGGCACTGACGCGAAAAGAAGCGCTGCTGTTCGTCACCGAGGTCGGTCTGACGCGCATACCCGTCAGCGACAAGAACCGTGACGATATCGTGGGAATTCTCCATATCAAAGACCTTCTGCCCGAGTTGGCCAAGGAGCCGGGCGAAACGCAACTCCCCTGGACCTCGTTGCTGCGAGATCCGTTCTACGTGCCCGAGACCAAGACGATCGACGTGCTCCTGCAGGAATTCCAGCGTACGCGGAGCCATATGGCGGTCGTGTTGGACGAAT
>JAZFUB010000536.1:0-11358 GCA_036447015.1 Thermoguttaceae bacterium
GTACTTACGGTATTCGTCGAGCGTGGTGGCCCCGATGCACTGGATCTCGCCGCGTGAGAGGGCCGGTTTCAGGACGTTCGAGGCGTCGATGGCCCCTTCGGCGCCGCCGGCACCGACCAGCGTGTGCAACTCGTCGATGAAAAGGATCGTATTCTTCGCACGGCGGACTTCGTTCATCACCGCCTTGAACCGCTCCTCGAATTGGCCTCGGTATTTCGTGCCGGCGACCATCATCGCCAGATCGAGCACCACGATGCGGCGATCCATCAGCAGTTCCGGCACGTTGCCTTCGACCACCTGTTGGGCAAAACCTTCGACGATGGCCGTCTTACCGACCCCCGCCTCGCCCAGCAGAACCGGATTGTTCTTGGTCCGGCGGCTGAGGATCTGCATGGTCCGCTCGATCTCTTTCTCGCGTCCGATGACCGGATCGAGCTTTCCCTGTTTGGCCAGTTCGGTCAGGTCGCGGCCGAAGCTGTCCAGGGCGGGAGTTTTCGATTTGCCGCTTCGCTGCGGTTCCTGGGATCCCCCGAAGCCGCCGCCGCCGCCGGAGCGTGGTTCCTGGCCTTCGCCTTCGGCCCCGTGCCCGAGCAGGTTGAGCACCTCTTCGCGGACCTCTTCGAGTTTCAGCCCGAGGTTCATCAACACCTGGGCCGCAACGCCTTCCTGCTCTCTGAGCAGTCCCAGCAGGATGTGTTCGGTGCCGACGTAGTTGTGGTTGAGGTTTCGGGCCTCTTCCATCGAGTATTCGATGACCTTTTTCGCCCTGGGCGTTTGGGGCAGCTTACCCATGGTGACCATGTCGGGCCCGCTCTGGACGAGCTTTTCGACTTCGAGGCGAATCTTGCGCAGATCGACGTCGAGGTTCTTCAGCACATTGGCCGCCACGCCGCTGCCTTCCTTGATCAATCCGAGCAGGATATGTTCGGTTCCGATATACTCGTGATTGAACCGCTGCGCCTCCTGGTTGGCCAGTTGCATCACCTTTCGGGCACGGTCTGTGAAACGCTCGTACATTGCAAACTCTCTTGGACGGGTGTGTCCTGTTCCTGTAAACGATAAGTCAACCCGCTGGATCGCTCCGGTGGGGCGTTTGTGCCGCCGTCGCGTCACGCAGCCCGTATCTCGTCGGCCGGCGGGTCGGCCGAATTCGGACTCGAACTCGTCTCTTGTTCGGTTTCCTCAAGGGTGTTCTCACGCAATTCGAGCAACAACTCACGTTCTCGCCGGATCTCCAACTCCCACGCTTCGGCACCCTCGAACCGCTCGAGCATCGTCAACTGCTCGGCCGCCTCGTCCAGTCGCTTGGTGTGCCGATACAAGGTCGCCAGCATCAAACGAGCATCGAGATCTCGGGAATTCGCTTTGAGCAGAACCCCCCAAAGACGCTCGGCCTCGAACCAGTCTCCTTTCAAGTATTTCTCAGTCGCTCGTGAAAAGGTCGCCTCGTCGGGTGTCGCTTCCCGGTCCGCCCTCCGCCGGAACCTTTTCTTCTGCAATCTCGCCTGTCGGCGGACCCAAACATAGGAGATCGCCGCCGAGACGACCCAAACCACGCCGACTGCCGCCCACAACCCCATACGCACGTTCCCGGCAACCAGTTCGCTGAAACCGAAACCGGCCAGCAGGGCAAAATTCAGCACTCCGGCGGCCGCGACGGCAATTACCAAGCCGAACCAGCTACCTTGCTGCCAAATCTGCGGCAACCCGGGCCACATGTACACTATCCACGGCGTCCTGCGCATCGAAACGCTTCCTGCACGAATCGTCGCTCCCTGCATACCGGCTCCTACGACGATTCCGAAACCGGCCACGGAATTGTAGCTTCTAGAACATCCCGAATCAAGGCAGCTAGGACTGACACCTCGGTTTAGGGAGCATACCGCCCAGTCGGGTCACACATGGCATCAGTTGCGTAGACCGGGAGATTTTGGGACACTTTTGGCAGGTTTGCACGTAACAGCCTGCAAAAGGCCGTAGGGTGGGCACTGCCCACCAAAGCTCGCTTGACGTGTTGCTCTCGGTTTTTGGTGGGCGGTGCCCACCCTACGCAGAATGGGCCGTGCGAGGAAATATGGAATATCAACCTACCCCAAGAGCGAAACACGCAATCGACGCGGCGGGCGAGCGGGCCGGTTGTGCCGATTCTGCCTCCGTATTGCGGATTCTCGACGCGTCGAGCAATCGTGCCCGGGAGGGGATTCGCGTCGTCGAGGATTATGTGCGTTTCGTGTTGGACGACCGGCATCTGACCGGGCTGTGCAAGCGTTTGCGTCACGATCTCGCGGCGGTCCTGCGGCGCACTGCGACCGAACATCGGCTGGCTGCCCGGGAGACACAGGCCGATGTGGGGACCGCGGTGACGACTCCGTCCGAGCAGACACGCGGCGACTTGGGCGATGTGTTGACCGCCAACCTGGTTCGGCTCCAAGAATCGCTCCGAAGCCTGGAAGAATACGGCAAGCTGATCGACGCCGAGATGGCGGCCCGGCTCGAGCAACTCCGCTATCGCAGCTACACGCTGCAACGTGCGGTCGAAATCACGCGATCGAGTCTGGGGCGACTGGAAGACACCTGCCTGTACGTGTTGATCGACGGTCGTTCTTCGCTCGATGAGTTTCGACACCTTGCGGAATCACTTGTCGGATCCCCTGCCGAGGCGGGCGTCCACGTGCTCCAACTTCGCGACAAGCGGCTCGACGACCGCCAGTTGCTCGAGCGAGGCCGGATGCTTCGGGAGTTGACGCACCGGAGCCGCACGCTTTTCATCATGAACGACCGGGCCGATCTGGCCGCATTGGCCCATGCCGACGGTGTCCACGTGGGCCAGGAAGAGCTTTCGGTGAAGGATGCCCGATCGATCGTCGGTCCCGAGGCTCTCATCGGCGTCTCGACGCATTCGATCGAGCAGGCCCGGCAGGCCGTCCTCGACGGGGCCAACTACATCGGCATCGGTCCGACGTTTCCCTCCGGCACGAAACGGTTCGAGCAGTTCCCCGGCCTCGAGTTGCTCAAGTCAGTGGCCGCCGAGATCCGTCTGCCGGCGTTCGCGATCGGTGGGATTACGCAGGAGAATCTGCCCGACGTGTTGGCCACGGGGATCCATCGGGTTGCCGTCGGCGGGGCCGTCGCAGGTGCCGACAATCCGGCAGACGCGGCGCAGCAGATGTTCACGGAATTACGTTAGCCCGGTCGCCTGCGACCGGCTTACCGGGGAATCCGACGCCTTCTCCGATCGCAGGCGACCGGGCTAACGGATGGGTGGCACGTCCGTCAAGTCACTCGGTAAGCCGTTCGACCAGGAATTCTTCGAACTGCCCGAGATCCTTCCACTCGGTCGCGACCTGCATCTTCTTCGCGGCCGGGTCGATGACCGTTTTGCCGTCGTCGGTGACTCGGATCGGCAGCGTCTCCATCTTGCAGAGTTCTTGCGTAATCGCCAGATAGATCGCCACGGTGTCGAACAGGGTGCTGCTGGCCGTTTCGGCTCGCTTCGGATCGCCGGCCCAAATGCGGTAATTGGCGATCAAGGCCCGGACCAATGGGTCCTTGCAGTCGCGAACTTTCGCGTACCTGTCACCCCTGAGATGCACGATGCCGCAGGTGTCCAGTGGTGTGATGGTCATCTCCCAGGGTGCCGTGAACACGGTCTGACAGGCCTTCGCGTCGGCCCTGACGTTGTACTCTGCGGCGATCTTGTCGCTGCCGCCGTAACCGCGGCGGACACTGCCGTGCATGCCGACGAATCGGGCCTTGTCGGCAATTCGCGGCTCGCGCTTCAGCGCGGCCGCGATGTTCGGCATCGGGCCGACCGCGATCAGCGTGATCGGCTTCGGCGCGCCCAGGATCGTGTCGATGATCGCCTGCACGCCGTCTCGATGCACCTTGCCGGGATAAGACTTCAGGTCGTAATCTTCGACCCAGGCCTGCTGGCGCCCGTTTCCGTGCGCGTTGACGTCGAGCCCGATGCCGATGGGGATATCGGTCCGGCCGGCCGTCTCGAGCAGTTTGGCGATCAGCTTGGCCCGATAGATCGATTTGCCCTGGTCGCCGACAATCAGCTTGACGTCGAACTCGGACGATTTCAACAGCAGGGCCAACGCCCAGGTATCGTCGATGTCGTCGCCGATGTCGGTGTCGAAGATGACGGGAATTTTTTCTTTGGTCGCCGGGCCCTTTCCAAAGGCGGTCGACGAGCAGCAAAGGGCCGCCGCGAGACCGACGACGAGCACGTTTCGCATCATGGGAGACTCCGTTTCTGGACCATTGCATTCAGTGTTTAGCGGTCGGGCGCCCGACGTTGATTATGTTAGGCGCGGGGCTTGCCCCGCGCTGGCACTGGTGGGGGCAACGTCCGCGCGATGCAAGCATCGCGGCCAACAAATCGCTTGTCATGCTACCCTTCTGCGAGCAGTTCCGCAACCAGCGTTTCCATCTCGACCTCGTCGCCCGGCGTGAAATTGACCCAGGTGCCGCGAATATTGCCTCGGCGACCGATGATCAATGTGGTCGGATAGCCCTCGAAGCCGATGAGTTCGTCGACGGCCTTGCGGCTGGCGAAGTCCGGATCGGCGTAGATCGGCATGCGGATACCAGTCTGCTGCAGGAAGAGGTTGGTCTGTTGACGCAACGAGTCGAGGTCCTCCGGGCCTCCCGGGCCGCAGGAGACCGACAGGAGTCGGAATGCGGTCTGATCGAGAAACTTTTCTCGCAGCGCCGCCAAATGGGGAAACTCCACGCGGCAAGGCGGACACCACGTTCCCCAGAAGTTCAACAGCACGACCCGACCGGTCAGATCGCTCAACGCGACCGACGGCTGGTCGCCGATCAGCGGCTGCAAATCGAGCTGCGAGAGTTCCTTGCCGGTGTCGTCGCCCCGGAAGATACTCCCCAGTCTTGGCGACACGTAGTAGATGACGAAGAAGCAAAGGACGAGCATCGCCATGACGGTCCAGTTGCTCCACTGGGACCGCCTCGTGAGCGGATCGTCTGATGCCGGCGCAGACGGCGTGCTCGGCTCGGTTGACCAATCGTCGTGCGGCGTGTTATCGCCGACGCTGTCTGTAAGTTCCGTGTTGGGCATGGAATTCCCTCCGGTTTCTTTTCTGGTCCGCCCCCAGTGGTTTTCGAAGCCGCTCTCTATCATATTATGGGTTACGGGACAAGCCGCGGCCGAGTAACCTACCTTAATGGGGGAGCCATGAAATACGAAGTGGAACAGAAATTTCCGGTTGCCCGGATGGACACACTCGAGGCCAGGCTGGCAGATCTCGGTGTGGAGGTCTCCGACCCCCAAGTCGAGGTGGATCGCTATTTCGCCCATCCGGCCAGGGATTTCTCGAAAACGGACGAGGCGCTGCGAATTCGTCACAAGGGGGGGGCCAACTTCATCACGTACAAGGGGCCCAAGATCGACCCGACGACGAAAACCCGGCACGAGATCGAACTGCCATTGGAGGGTGGAGAGGGCTCGAACGCCGATTGGACACAGATGCTCGAGGCCCTCGGTTTCACCGTGGTGGGCGAGGTCCGAAAGACACGTCGCAAGGCCCTAATCACCTGGCAGGGCCGGTCCGTCGAGGGCTCGCTGGACGAAGTCGACCGGCTGGGGACTTTTGCGGAACTGGAACTGGTCGTCGAGGCCGAGGGGATCGAGGCGGCCAAGACGTGCATCGCCTCGTTGGCCGAGGAGTTGGGGCTCGCCGGGAGCGAACGTCGCGGCTACCTCCAACTGCTATTGGACGCCGACTAAATTGCCCGTAGCTGGATTCGCAAGAATTCAGGTGCGATGCGAAGAACCGAATTCTTGCGAATCCGGCTACGAACCGCCGAAATCCTTGCCGACCCAGAAGTCTTCGAGACTTGCCGCGACTCGACACGCGGGCGATAATGGAGGGAGTGTCGACCGTCAACCTATCCCCCATTCGAATACCATGAACCTTCCACGAATGCTGCTGGCCGAGATCGGCTATCGAAAACTCAATTTCCTTCTGAGCCTGATCGCGGTCGTCGTGGCGGTGGCGATGTTCGTCGCCGGCCCGGTGTTGATCGACGCGTATCGCGACCAGACCGACGAGCAGTTGACCGAACTCGACGATCAGACCCGCAAACTGATGCTCGGCATGGGCTTCAATCTCCTGATCGTGCACGAGAATAACGACATGGCTGACTTCTGGGCGGCCGATTTCGCCACGCATGACATGCCCCAGGAGTATATCGACCGGTTGGCTGCCGACGAGCATTTGACTCTGGTGACCCATCTGGTGGCCACTTTGAAATCGAAAATCGATTGGGAGAACCGCAAGGTGATGCTGGTCGGCCACCTGCAGGAAACGCCTCAGCCGCATCGAGTACCGAAGCCGCAGACCGAGTTTGCCAAGCGACATCAGAAAATGCAGCAAGCTCAGCAAAAAAAGAAGAAGCCGATGGGCTACGATATCAAGCCGGGAACGGTTGAGTTGGGCTACAATCTGGCCGTCGGCCGTGAGGTGGGCCAAAGCATCGACGTGCTGGGCAAGTCGTTCGAGATCGTCCGGATCTTGCCCGAGAAGGGCAGCAAAGAAGACATCGCGATCAACATGCACCTGACGGATGCCCAGGGACTACTCAACAAAGAAGGACGCATCAATCAGATCCTGGCGCTAGGATGCAAGTGCGCCGGCGCGCGATTGGCCAAGATCCGTACCGAGCTGGCCCTGGTGCTGCCCGACACTCACATCACCGAGCATGCCAGTATCGCCGTTGCCCGGGCCGAACAACGCGACCTGGTCGCCGCGGTGCGAAACACGCAACTTGGGCGTGTCGAGACGCTGGCGGCGGTGATCACGCCGCTGGTCGTGATCACCTGTGCCGTCTGGGTCGGGCTGCTCGCGCTGACCAACGTTCGCGAGCGGCGCACCGAGATCGGTATCCTCAGAGCACTGGGAAAATCTTCGGCAACGATTGCCGGACTGTTTCTCGGCAAGGCGGTCCTGGTGGGACTCGTGGGAGCGGCGGCCGGTTTCGTGCTCGGCTCGGGCCTGGCAAGATGGCTCGGCGTGACGGCCTTGGAGGTCGCGCCCGAGCAGTTCACGGTCCGATACACCATCCTAGTGGCGGCACTGGTCGGGGCACCGTTGCTCTCGGCGATTGCCAGCTATCTGCCGACGCTGTCGGCCCTGATGCAAGATCCGGCCGTCGTCCTTCGCGATCAGTAATGAGCTGTTACGCCCAATCGAGGCCCGTCTCTTGCTTGATCCGATCTTCGAAGTTACCCAAGAGTCCGCCGATCACGTCCCAACTGGTGGCCCGGCGGATTTCGATGTCGCCCTGCCGGTTGACCCGCACGACACTATGATCGGCCACGCCGACCGAGCCGAGTTCCTCGGGGCTCAGTTCGTTGTCGGTGACCACCTTCAGCAGCGTCGTGCCCGACATTTCGATGAATTCCATAATGCTTCGCCCTTCGAGAAAGTGGCCGATCGGTCGTCTGCAGCCCCCTGGCTACCTCTATCCTACCCTCCGAAAGGCCGGTTCGTCAATCGTCGACTTCGGCTCGGACCGCCTCGCACAGCTCCAACATGGTCTCGACGTCGAGTTCTTCGGCCCGGGCCGTGCCTTTGAGCCCCATTTTCTCCATAATCGCGTCGACTTGCGGTTTGTCCAGACGCCGCTTGAAGGCACTGAGTAATTCGCTACGGAGAAACTTACGGCGGTGGAAAAACATCGACCGAACGAATTCATGGAAGAACTTCCGGTCGGGGATGCGGCCTCGCAACTGCTCATCCAGCGTGACGCGAATCACCGCCGCGGTGACCTTCGGGCGTGGCCAGAACGCAGACGGTGGCAGCGTGCGGACGATTTCGATCCGGCACTGGCTCTGCATCCAGATGCTCAGTGCGCTGTAGTCCTTGGTTCGCGGCCCGGCGATCATCCGATCAGCCAACTCTTTCTGGATCGTCACGGTCATCGAATAGGGCGGTGTTTCCAACGCGATCAGATTGCTGATGATCGGCGTGGCCACGTTGAAGGGCAAGTTGGCCACCAGTTTCAACCGGCGGCCCGGCACCTGGGCCATCAGACGATCAACGGTTTCGAGCACCATCGGGTTGAGCCGATTCTTGTTCTTCAGCGCGTCGCACTCGAGCATGGTGACGTTTTCCAACTCGAACAGTTCCTCGCCCGCGAGTTGGAACAACTGCCGATCGATCTCGACGGTCACGATGGCCGCTGCCTTTTGGGCCATCAGCACGGTCAACGAGCCTGTGCCGGTCCCCACCTCGAGCACCACGTCGACGGCCGTCAATTCGGCCGCGTCGAGCAGCAACCGCTGGAGGTTCATGTCGATCAGGAAGTTCTGTCCGAACCGCGTATACGGGCGGATTCCCGCCTCGCGGAAACGCCGGGTCAGGAACGATAGCGTCTGATGCTGTGAGGAGCCTTCGGGCATCGGGGGTTACTTCCAGTTCTCTGCTTCGGCCAGTCGCTGCACGTACTTGGCCAGGATGTCGGTTTCGAGGTTGACCGTATCGCCCACCTTCAACGGCCCCAGCGTGGTCACCTCCAGCGTGTACGGAATCAGCGCGATACTGAAGCTGTCCGGCTCGCTGTCGACGATCGTCAGGCTGACGCCGTCGATGGCGATCGACCCTTTCGACGCCATCTGGGCGGCCAGTTCACGCGGGACCGAGAACCAGAAGGTGGACCACTCGCCCGTGTCTTCCCGTTTCATCAACTTGCCGGTCCCGTCGATATGTCCGCTGACGAAATGCCCCCCCAACCGATCGCCGACGGCCAGGGCCCGTTCCAGATTGACCGGGCTGCCGACCTTCAACTCGCCGAGATTCGTGCGAGCGAGCGTCTCGGGGCCGGCCTCGAAGTGCATCGTCTCGGCATCGGTTTCGACGGCCGTCAGGCAGCATCCGTTGACGCAGATGCTCTCGGCGACCGACGTGTCGGCCGCTATGTTCGGTTCTCGGATGACCAATCGACAACCGGGCGGCTCGTCGCGCAACTCGGCCACGGTTCCCAACGCTTCGACGATTCCGGAAAACATCGATTCTCCTCGTATTCTTCTTCAATGCGAACTAAAAAAGCGGGTCTTCCTGGCGGCGTTTCTGGACGACCTTGATCCAACACAGACGGACCGGGCCGGACAACGCGAACGCACAACAGACGATCGGGACCGAATACCCCTTGATCACCATGACGGCGACCAGGGCAAACACGACCGCAACGACGTGGCCGAAACTCTTCTGACCGCGGAAGATCTGGTTCACGACGTGGGGATACGGAATGCGCGAGACCATCAGCAGTGCCACCGCCACCGCGAAGAACGGCAAAATCGTCTGCAGCACCACGTCGAGCCCTTCGGCGAAAACCAGCGTACACTCCTTGTCGCGGAGCGTGTGGAAGATGATCGCGAAACTGGCGATCGCCGCCGCAGCCGCCGGAGAAGGAAGCCCACTGAACGAGAGGTGGTCATCGCCGTCGCTCGTCTCCACGTTGAATCGGGCAAGCCGCAACACGGCACATGCCGCGAACGAGGCCGCTATGATCCAGACGGCCTCCTTGTGCATGTAAGCGAATCGAGGACACATCTTCACCAACAGGAACCCCGGCGCCACGCCGAACGTGACCGCATCGCACAGACTGTCCAACTGGGCCCCAAAATCACTGGCCGTGCCCGAGAGTCGCGCGACGTAGCCGTCGAGCGCATCGAAGATCATGGCAATGAAGATCAGCCATCCGCTGAGCACCAAATGTTCCATATCCGCCGAATTCGACGCGGCCGAGAGCGGAGCCACCACCCGAGACGCCACCACGATCGCAAAGAAACCACAAACCAGGTTTCCCAGCGTGAAGAGCGTTGGAAGGACGGAAATCGTTCGAATGGGTCGCATGGTCGAGTTTCCTGCTTGGGGGATACCTATCTTCTCGCTTAGACGTATCGGGTGCCATGGGCGGCTTGCCCGCCCTTGTGTTTCAGCCGTGGGTGGGCACCGCCCACCAAAACTCGCTTGACGTGTTGCTCTTGGTTCTTGGTGGGCGGTGCCCACCCTACTTTTCTCACTCCGACGCATATCTCGCCATCACCGTACTTCCAGCTTTGACACGCTGACCGACCGCAACTTCGATCTCCAGCCCGTCGCTATCCGACAGAATCAACTCAGTGCGTGACCCCAGTTTTATCATGCCGAACTTGTGTCCCCGGGCAACCACCTCGCCGGGTCGAAGGTTGCAGACGATGCGCCGCGCGATCGCCCCGGAAATCTGGCGAACCACTATCCGGCGGTGCGGCGGAGCCTCTTCTTCCAGTCCGATGTACGTATTCTCGTTTCGCAACACGCTCTCGGGATTCAGCGCGTTGAGGAACTCGCCCGGCGAATAACGCAGTTCGATCACTCGCGACTCGGCGGGGGCCCTGTTCAAATGTACGTTGAATATCGACAGAAAAATCCCGATCCGCACGGCCGGTCCGCCGACGAACTCGTCGTGGTCCAGTCGGGTCACCTCGGCGATTTTCCCGTCGGCCGGCGAAACGATCAACCCCGGTTCCCCGGGCACGCGTCGCGCCGGGTCGCGAAAGAAGTAGACGATCAGGCACAAAGCCACGCCCGGCACGAGTGCCAGGTACCAGAAGAAGTAGGCCGCCGCGACCGTCATCGCCAGCAACGGCCAGCCGATCAACTGCAACTCGGCCAACCCCCATCGGGCAAACGGCAGACGCTCGCGATGACGAAACGGATCGACCTGCGGATCCCAGTCGCACTCGCACCGATTGCGGCAGTACTTCAGATCGCGCGGATCGAGGATCTCGTGCGGCGCCCCCTCCGCCTGGCCGCGACGCAGTTCGGCCATCCGCCGCACATAGCCCGAGCGAAAACGCTTCAGCCACCAGCGTCGCCACCGTCCCCAAGCCAACTCGATGCGATAGCAGACCCCGCTGCCGGGCTGCACGCTGGAGAAATTCTCCGGCAGCGGCTTCGGCGTCGCTCGTTTCGAGGAAACGTCGGTTGTGCTCATTATTGGACTATCGGATCGGGGGGGCCATCGCATCGGAACTCCATATCGTACCCGCTGAAGCCCGAATTGAGAAGGAAGGCCCCTACGGCGGACTATCTTACTAATCCGAAGCGCAAGCGAGGAGAATGCAACTTCCACAAGTCGAAAGATTCGGGAAAAGGGGAAGGTGGGGAAAAGGGGAAAACGAGTTCTGATAAACTTTTTCCCCTTTTCCCCCTTTCCCTTTTTCCCTCCCACTTTCCTTCCTTCTTCCCTCCCACTTTGTAACTCCATGGGACTGAACAAAGGGGACAAGCAAGGAATTCGCGACTGTTCACCGCCGCTTTTGGCCGATATGATGGGGAATTCAGCTTT
>JAZFUB010000537.1:0-9370 GCA_036447015.1 Thermoguttaceae bacterium
GCAGAGAAGGCGACGAAGAACTCCGGCCAACTCTCTTGGGCAATCTGAAAACTCTCGATCATGGGAATGCTCCTTTCGCTGAAGACACATTGGTCACGAGTGCATGGTGACTTCGCTACCGGGCGCGCTTGATCGGCGGCACTTTGTAGGTTCCGTCGAGCACCTGTTCTTTCGGCATATACATCCGCAGGACGACGTAGAACGGCCCCTTTGGCGCGGGCAGCCAATTCGACTGCCGATCTTTGTCGGTGGCCTCGTGTTGGAGATAGATCTCCAGCGACCCGTCTCGCCCGAACTGCAATCCCTTGGTGCGGTCGCCGATCGAATACCGATCGATCGGATTGGCGACGAGCGAATACTCGGGCAGCCGGTAGAGTGTGAGCGACCAGAACGCGTCGACGGGCGGCTGTCGGCCTTTCTCGAAACGCAGGACGTAGCGGTTGGTTCCGTCGAGCGAACGGCCTTGGCCGTCGATGTTGGCCATGGGGTAGTAGGCTTCTTCCGGAGAATTGGCTCCCAGGCCCTTTTGTGCAATTGCGGCGCGCAGCGTGTAGGCTTGGCCGTAGTTGCCCGTGTTCGGCGGGAGCATATCCCAGCCGTTGACCTTGGTTCCCAAGTCGGCCGACTTGGCCATGACGATCTGTTGACCGACCGTAATCGCCCGTCGCAGACCGGAAGCCGTGGCCAAATCGAGTTGGTCGATTACGAACTCCTGCGAAGGCCCGACGTTGATCCGGTCGAACAGATGCATCCAGACGGCCTCGTTACTCGGAGGCGGGTTCTGGCGAATCCCCGCATTCATCATGCGGAAGAACGCCAGCGGCCTGGAGTCGTCATAGCGTGGCAGTTTGGGTGTAAACGCGTCTCTGGCGGCAGCGCCCGTCTTCCCCCGCCGGCTCAGAGGTGTCAGCACGTACTGGTCTTGGATCGCATGTACGGCCGGTAGGTCCTTTTCGCCGTTGACCAGAGTCCGCCCGATTATCCAGACGTAAGGCGTGGGGGCCTCGATCTTGTGCATCCCGCTGGGCAGATCCTTCCGGAAGCCGGGCCCGACAATCGCAAAATCGCCTTCGGCCGTGCCGGTGACCCGTTTCCCCACGTACGCAAAGTTGTTCGTGTAGAAATCCATCATCTGCATCGTGTAGTAGCGACCGGCCGTGTCGGGCACGTGCAAGATCACCGGTTCCCGTGTCAGGTCGAGCCAGGCGATCGAGTAGAGCGTGTCGTTATTCGGAGTCACGACGGCCGTAAAATCCGGACCGATCAACCGGCGGAAGTGGCGGAAGTGATTCAACGGCGTGTATTCGGGACTTTCCGGGTTCAGCGCCATCGCGAATCGGGTCTTCACCATCTCGACGACCGGTTTACCGTAGATGTAGGCCTGCACTCCGATCACGAAGGCCTCGTTTTCTCGCGCTTCGAACTGCGCCAAATACTTCTCGTCAATCTTGCCGGATTCCTGCCCCGTAGCAGGAATGGCCGCAGCGACGAGCGATGCGGCAAGCAGCGTGGCAATGAGGCGACACAGGCCGTCTGTTTCGATTCTTCTTGCGGCAGTTGTCATCATTCTCCTCCGGATTGTCTTAAAGGGAACAGTGATAACAGAACGAAAACCGATGCGCCGGCTGTCGAGTCGACGCTAGTCCTCGATCACGCGAACCTCCATCTTCAGCCAGGAACGCCAGCCTCGGCGCCCGGCCGCTTCGAGCAGACGGCTCTTAGCCTGTTCGGCCCGAACTTCGACGGCCCTGGGGCCTACCAGTTTCGAAGGATAGCTGAGGAAGATCTCGACCGTGTCGGGGCGACTTTCGTCCCACACATAGCGGATGGCGATGTCGCCGGCCGATCTGTAGATGGCGTTGACCGCGTCGTCGACGTTCAGCGTCAGGCAAAGCCATTCGGCCTGCGACGGTATATACGGATCGCCGCCCCGACCGGGGTCGTCGGCACCGTTGGCCGCCGGTGAGAGGATCATCAGCAGAGCGACCGCGGCCACTACCGAACCGCCGAGCGGCCACCGGCGTTTCCGCCCGGATCGTGATCCGACGAACGTTACGTGGGTAGGCATTGGGTTACCTCTCTTCGATCGAGTTTCGTTGCTAATCGACGACGAGTTGCTCGACGATGAGTTGCGGATGCATCGTGATCGGATGCGTCATGTTGAAGTAGTTGGGCGACGACGCCATCACCGTTTCGTGAACCTCGCGAAACTGCTCGGCCGTGCCGTTGCCCTTGATGCGAACGGTTTGATGGATTTCGTCGTAGCCGGGCTTGACGGTCTTGTCGATTCCCAGGAAACCGCGCAGATCCAGTTCGGCGTGCGTCTCGATCGTCAACGATTCGAGTTCGATGCCCTTCAGAGAGCAGCCGACCACATAGCCGGCCAACATACACCCGTTGACGGCTGCCATGAGGAGTTCCTGGGGATTGGGGGCCGTATTGGTGCCGAGAAGCTCGGGCGGCTCGTCGATCTGGATCGTGAAGTCGCGTTCGATCCTCTGCCCGCCGATTTCCCAGGCCGTGACAGCCGTCTCGGATTTCGGCCCGTCCGTCCAGGACGTGGTAACCTCGAACTTCACCAGCCCCTTGGCCGGATCGCTGGAAACCTCACGCACCGTTTGCTTCAAGGCGTCGGTATCGATGCTGTTGAGGGTTTGTAGCAGTTGCTTGCCCATCGCGTGTCTCCTGTGATGGTGTGATGAACCGATCTCACAGGAACGATAGGTGCGCCGCCGGGCCGCTTGGGCAAGAAAGCCGGGCGACTGGAAGAATGCCATGTTTCGCCACGGTAGGCGAGAAAGGATTACTGGGTCGAACCGAAGAGTAGGGTGGGCACTGCCCACCAAAACCCTTGACATGTCCTTCTTCGCAATTGGTGGGCAGTGCCCACCCTACGAACTGCTCTCAAAGCTTCTCATACGCCTCGACCCGGTTGCGGCGTCGGGCCAACTCGCTGACGTATCGCACTCCGAGTTGATCGGCGTGTTCGGTGGCCCAGTCGGTCAGTTTCGTTTGACCGGCCGGTGGGGCGTCGACGTAGAGCAGGTCGCCCATCAGGCCGCGGATTTCCTCGCGCGTGATCATCACATCGCCGACGATCCGCCCGATGATCGCACCGCCCAGATAGACCATCCAGGGCGGCATGCCGACGACCGGCCGGCGCCGGCCGATGATGCGCCCGATCGTTCGAACCATCTCGCGATAGGTGAACGTCTCCGGCCCGATCGCTTCGATGATCCGATTCTCGCGAAGCACACCCTGCTCGACGGCTAATTGGGCCAAGTCATCGACGTAGATCGGTTGCAAGCGATACTCCCCATCGCCGAAGACCGGAAAGACGGGAAACTTTCGCAGGCTCCACGCGATGTTGTTGACCAGGATGTCTTCCTTGCCGAACAGCACGGTCGGACGCAGAATCGCATGCGAGAGGCCCGACTCGACCAAGGCCCGTTCGAGTCGAGCCTTGCCGCTGAAGTATTCCAACGGCGAATCCTCCGAAGGGTTCGTAATGCTGATGTGAACGATCCGCTCGACGCCTGCCTGCTTCGCAGCCCGAAACAGCGTCAACGTGTTTTCGACCGCCCCGGCGTGCTTGAACGTGGCGTGATTGAAGCGGACCCAGTAGGTGTTGTACAGCACGGTCGCCCCCTGCAACGACTCGGCCAGTTTCGATTCGTCGTCGAAGTCGAACGGTCGCGGTTCGACCCGATCGCCGAACGGATTGTGCCGCTTCAGCGAGTTGGTCAACGTCCGGACCCGATGCCCGGCGTCGAGCAGTCGCTGTGCGATGTACTTGCCCGAGTAACCGAACGCGCCGGTGACTACATGCAATTCAGGATTCGACATGGATACGTTCTCCTTGGTTATATCGTCCGATCGTCCTCGCTATACGCTTGCCGCTCGAACGGATTGTCGCGATACGGGTCCTTACGCTGCAACCATAGCACGAGCGAACAGGCCAAATAGGCGGGCACGAAGATCGGCCCCCATCGTTCGTATTGTCGCACGTGGACCAACTCATGCTCGTGTGCGATGTCCAGGGCGGTAGCGGTCCGTCCAAGGATCACATGCCCCAGCGTCATCGCCATCGGCGTTGCGGGAAACCGCTCGAACAGCCACGGGATCACACCCCCGTAAAACTCGATCACCGGGCCGCGCACTCGCACCCGCCCGCCGGTGACCACGGCCAACAGTCCAACGCTCAAGCCCAGCACGCTCCACGGTGACGCCCAAAGCAACAATGGAATTCTTGCCAGTTTTCTCACGCACACAACCTCACGCTGTCAGTCACTCTAACTCCACCGCATTCTCCACGGCCAGTTGGTCGGCCACTTTGGCGATCTCGATCAGGAACAGTCGGCGCACGGCGTCGAATCCTCGCTCATTGGGGTCTTCTAAGTTCGAGGCATACCAGTAGTGTGGATCTTTCGGCCGATAGTGCTCGTGGCGGGCTTGCGTGCAGTGGATGCCGTGGCCGAGGAATTCGTCGTAGAGACGGACCAGATGAACGGATGCCCGCTCGGCCGCACAACGATGAATGATCTTGTTATACGCCCGATGGATCGCCAATCCGTCGGGCCACGCCGGCAGCCCGGCATTGTGCGCGTCGCCCACTCCGTCGGTCGGGTCGTAGATGTCGCCCAGAAAGATTTGGCATCCGCCGGGAAAGCATTCTTCGATCCGATCGACAATCTTCCCGAGCCGCAGTTCATACGCCTCGATCCATGGCCGGGCCTGTTCGAGCGTCGCTCCGTACATGGCGCCCTCGCGCGGCGGTCGGCGACCGTAGTCGTGGATGATGTCGTTGCCGCCGACCGTCATGACGATCAGACCGAAGACGTCGGCATCCTGCGGCTGGAGCTTCGTCTGCACGTGCTGCAAATGGTGCAGCGATGTCGAGCCCGAGATAGCGATGTTCTCGATTTCGAGGTTCGGCAGCACGGCCGAGAGGCAAAGGCCCTGCATGTCGTCGAACTCGTCCTCGGGATTCTTCACAAGGCGGCCGAAATAGGAATGCGTTCGTGGCACACCGAATCCGGCCGTGATGCTGTCGCCGATACCGAGTAGAAGGACTTTGCGATCGGTCCACGTCTCGGCGAAGACCTCCCGCGCAACGGCCGGTCCGGCAGGGCCTTCGCCAACCGGCTTGGGAAGCCACCGCTGGCGATAGAGCCAACCGCCGACAATCACCAGGATACCGAGCAGCAGCAGGAACACAAGTCGCCATTTCTTCATTCGACGGATCCTTCTCGGCACATCGCCGTGTAAAGGGATTGCCTGAATATCTTGGCTCTTCCGGACAATCTGCGGGCGAATTGAGGGCGGAAGAAGTGGGACAGAAAAATGGGGGACAGAAAAATGAGGCAAGGAATGATGACTCGTAATAACTCCCTGCTTCCCAAGGTCAGTGTCCTCGCCATGCCTATTTTTCTGTCCCCCATCTTTCTGTCCGCCTTGTTCGCCGCCGACTCAGTCCCCTTTTCCGCTCCCGTTGTCATCTTGTCTACGGCTGATGCTGCCGCGCATAATCGCGCAGTGCCAACAGGTTCTCTTCCGGCGTGTCGCGTGGCACTTCGCAGCCGGCGCCGACGATGTAGCGTTTGCCTGCCTGCCGATGACACTCGGCGATCGCCTCGGTGACCGACTCGGGCGTGCCGGCGCGGAGCACGGCGACCGGGTCGATGTTGCCGGCGAGGACCTGTTCGGGCCCCATCGCCTCTCGGGCTTCGGCCAACGAGACCATCGAATCGAGATCGACCATCGCGCATCCCAACGACCCGACGCCCGGCAGGCTTTGGCCGATGTTCCCGCAGATGTGCATCCGCACCCGGGTACCCATCGCGTGCAGCCCGTCGATCAGTTTGCGTTCGTAGGGCAGCACGAACTGTTCATAGATCTTCGGGCCGACCAGCGAAGCGGCCGCATCGCCGACGCCCACGATGTCGACGCCCGCCTCGACCTGGGTTTTGGCGAATCGCAGCCCCATTTCGACGGCGAACTGGAACAGATCGCGGACGAAGCCCGGGTCGTCGAAGAAGTCGGTCATCAGCCGGTTGATCCCCCGCAGATCGGCCGCCTCGGCACACGGCCCCTCGATCCAGCCTTCGATCAGTCGCTCCTGACCGACCCGCTCCTTCAGCAGCGCGGCCGCCTTGACCCGATCGTGCATCCGTCCCCCGCAGAGCGGGTTGGGGATTTCCAGCGTGGCCAGCCGGGTCTTGTCGGTCAGCAGCGCGTCGATCTCGTCGACGGCCGGCGGTTGGTCGTCGAAGCACTGGATCGACGCCCCACAATCGGCCGCCTCCCGTCCCGGGTCCGAAATGCACGAGACATAATCGAAGTCGAACTTCTCGGCCGTAAGGACCTGGGCGTCGACCAGAGCACGATAATCGGCAGCATATCGGCCGTAGGCAACACCCGCCTGATCGGCGGCAAACATCATCGTAATAGGCATCTGCGGCAGCCGATCAACCGGCCGACCGTCGAACATGGCCAGGAGTCGTTCGCGTCCGTTCATGAGTGTGTTCCCGAATGGATTGGGGAAATCTGGTTCGGACAGTGATTTCCATCCTTACCAGGTATTTCCACAATCCTGGCAGGTTGTTGGTTTGCGACCTGCCAGCAAGGCAAGCAGTCCCACTGGAAAGAGGCAGATTGCCACGATGATTACCCATGCGGGGAAGCCGCCTTGCTTTGTCTGTTTCGAGCACTTCGGACAAGATACCATTGCCATAATCAGTCTCCTTGTTTCAGTTGATGAACGATTTGCCGACCCATCCGATCACGAGTGCGGCGATAGCGAACGCTTCAAGTACGTTGTAGGCCTTTGCCTCCTTTCTCCATGCCAGCCCTTTGTGCCCCGTCAGAAGAACGAGGGCCAGATAGAGTGCCATGATTGCGACGATCCCGATAACAACTGGGCCGGCCGGGTGAAGACGGAAGGCTTCTGACATCTGCCCACTGAACGTGGCCATGACGGAACGGGTGATCCCGCAGGCGGGACAGTCGATACCGAAACACGTCTTGAATACACAGAAGCCAAGCGCACCCAGGCGGAAGCGAGTATGGGCGATCAACAGCGTGACTGGAACGGCAAGCATCGCCCCATGCAGAAAAAGCATGCGTATTCGCCATCTGCGCTGATCGCGATTGCTTTTCGTCATAATCCCTTTTCTGCCCAGGAAGTAGGGTGCGTCGGGCCGCACCACGTTTGTCCACACGGATCTCCACAGCGGTTGCCCAACAACACAACGTATACAACTGTATTTCAATGTCAAGACCAAACATGATTCATGGTGCGTCCGGACTAACCCTACGGCACACCAATCGGCCGGGTTATTCGTGCCTCGGCGTCACCGGGTGCCGGTAGTGACTGTTGGGCGGGCATGAAACGCCCCAACTCGGGCTATGTTTCGAAGGGCGGGCGATTGACGACAACTCCCTGATTGAGTAACATGTAGGTTCATGAACCCGGTTGTCGTGTATTGAGGGATGGAGATGCAAGGAAGAAGGAAGATGCCGATGAATAACTCCGACCGGAGTTGCTGCTAGCGGCGTCCTCACGTGCGTCGCAACCGCGCGTAGACTCCGCTTCCGGCTTCGGCCCTGGTCGCGACTGCTAGCTGCAGTGCTTGCATCTCGTTGTTCCAGTCGGCTTGGGTGAACCCGGGCGCCGGGGCCTTGCTCAGCTTCAGGTCGATCAACTGGCGGACCAACTGCCCGGCGGCGGGAGTCGACCGATAAGTCTGCAGCCCGCGATGCAGAACCGTTTTCGCCGATTCATCCTGCTCGTTTTGCACCAGTTCTTGCGCCACCTGGCAATAAAGCATCGCTGAGAGCGATTGCGAATAGGTGGCCGCGTAATCGTCCAAATCTTCGAACAGGTCCTGCCCGGCGGGCTGACCCAGATCGTGCTTGACGAGCACTTGCAGCAAGGTCGCCTGGGCCGCCTCGTTGCTGTCGGGCCGCTGGGCAACCAACCGATTGGCGAATTCCTGAAATGGCTCGGCAAGTTGGGCACGATTTACCTTGGCACCGGCATACTTGGCGTGCAAGGTAGAAACTCGCAGCTTGCTCAACTTCGTTTCGCCAAACCGTGGATCCCGCACCAGTGCGTCATACACGCGATCCACCTGGTCGAGCAAGACAGAGGCTCGTCGGCTCGCCGATGCCCGGTCGTTTCTTTGGGCAAGTTGAGACAACTCATCGATCTTCTTTTCGATCGCTTCGAGCGACGGTTGCTCGACAGCTTCCACATCGCTCGCCCGCCCGGCGACCCGATCCATCAGCGACGTCCAGAGACCGTGGTCGGGCTCCAGATACTGATGAATGCCAAACCCCGCGGCGGCCCCGACGACCAACATCAATAATCCAAGGATCGATCCTTTCACGGTTGCCTCTTCATTGCAGTCGAGTTTTTGGGGATCTCACGCAAGGTGCCGAGCATGCGCACCTTTTTGTAAGTATAGCTCACAATCCGGGTCGGGGGGGCAGGCAGGGCAAGTGGGTCGAGGTTCCGCTCGGATGGTTGTTTTGATCCGGTCATGTCACCATGGCACCCTCGATCATGCTACATGCCACAACGACGCACGACAACCGATAGCGCCCTCCGGTTGCACTCCGCCGCTCGTGCGGCAACAATGGGTCATTATCGCCAACTGAATGAAATCTTCCGACAGGAGAGAATCCATGAAACGTCTGAGCATCGCGATCGTCGTCGGCCTGTTCGGCGTGGGCTGGAGTCTTACGGCCGTTGCCGCTGAATTCACGGCCGTTTTTCCGAAAGACGTCGAACGACCCTGGGCGGGGCCCGAGTTCTGGACCAATCCGATGGAGGATTGGCGAATCGCCGACGGCCGGCTCGAAGTGCTGCGACCGGGGGCGAATCGAAACGTCCATGTGCTGACACGCCAGTTAGGACCGCAGGAGGGAACGCTCGAAATGAGCGTCCGCCTGGGCCGTATCGAACGCGGCAAGACGCCGACGGCACGGCACGGGATCACTATCGCACCGGCACCGTCCGCCGCGATCCGGTCGAGCGCCCGTTGTCGGTCGCCGGTTTCACGGGCAACACGGACCCGGCCTTCCCCAACGCCCTGCTGGCGGGTAACGTGGCCAAACACGACCCGGACGTCCTGTTCTTCTCCGGCGATCAACTCTACGAGGGCGTGGGCGGCTACGGCATCCATCGCACGCCGGTCGACGTGGCCGTGTTGAACTATCTGCGGAAGTTTTGGCTCATCGCACTAATGCGTACCTGGGAGACGTACAGGGGGAGTACCGGTGCCTCTTCTCTGCTCATCAATGCGCCGAAGTCCTTGGTCTTGGAGTTATGGCGGCCCGGCAACAGAGAAGAGGCACCGGTACTCCC
>JAZFUB010000538.1:0-4803 GCA_036447015.1 Thermoguttaceae bacterium
GTTGCGACCTTCGCTGAGCCGTTTGATACCGCCGAGCAGCACTGTGCCGCCGTCGGGAACGCTTACGGTGGTCGACACGGTCACGTACGAGAGGGTCGGCAGTTGGACCGTCGTGCCGGAACGGTTCGTGGTGCGCGAGGCCGAATTGGAGCTCTGGTCGTTCGGATCATCCTGAATGCCCCCGGCCGTCGTGTCCTCGGTAGTGCTCTCTGATCCGGTGAACTGGAACGTGTTGACTTCGCCGATCTTGCTGAAGAAGGGGACGACGGTCAGCCGTACGAACCGCCGGTCGTTGGAGACGACGGCCTGGACGGTCAACGAGGTGCCTTCGGAAAGGACGACGATCACCGGTTGTTGAGCGGCAGCGAAGTCGCTGACGACCGGGATCACGCTCATCACGAACGGGCTATCCGACTGGTCCATGACGGACGCTTGTTGGCCGTTGAACAGCGTGACCTTGGGTGCCTGCAGCACGTTGCTTCGGCGATCGCCTTCGGCCGCGTTGATGAAGAAAAACGCCTCGATGTCGCTGAGGATGGCAAAGCCGAGTTGGGCTCCGGCCGCGGCGTCGAACCCGCCGAACTGCGGCACTGCCAACTGGAAGTTGTTCTGCGTGAAGGGGATGTCCAGATCGGCCGAGAAGACACCCGGTGACTGCATGCCGACACTCATCGTACCGGGACCGAAGATGGTGCGAGGGTCGATGGCGTCATCATCATCGTCGTCTCCTGCTCCACCACCACCGCCACCGAGCTGCAGACCGGCAACGTCCACGCCCGTCTTGTCGTTGATATCGAAATCGAAGTCGACACCGATTCGTTCGAAGAAGTTGTCGTTGAGCGTGATGAAGCGAACTTCGATCGTGACTTGCAGGTCCTGCAGGCGTCGCAATTGTTCGAGCAGATCGACGATCTCCTCATGCACTTCCTGCGTCTGGCTGATGACGAGGCTGAGGTTTGTTTCGAACTCCGCGATCGTCCCCTCCCCGCCGGCCTCGAGCCAGCTTCGAGGTTGGATGGTCTCGGTAATCAGCGTGATGATGGGGTCGAAATCGGCCTGCGATCCGCCGCCGAGTCCGCCGGGTCCGAATCCCATCGGCATATTCGACCCACTGCCGCCCATGCCGCGTGGCGAGATCTGTGCCATCACGCTCGCGTTGAGCGTCGCGTCGTTTTGGCTGCCGGCGAGCGGGGGCATCGCCGAGAGGCCCATACCGCCGAACGACGCGCCGCCGCCGAATCCGACCTCTCTCATCGCGTTGTGCAGCGCGCCGCTCAACCCCATGCGCGTGGTGGGCACGAAATTGGGAATCGGCACGATCAGATCGGCCACGTTATACGTCATTTGGTAGACCTCTCCCGCAGTGAGCGCCTCGCTGGTGATCTTCAGCACTTCATCCTTGATCACGTAGTCGAGGTGGAGCGGTTCGAGGATCAAGTTCAGCGCGCTCTTGAGCATGATCTCGTTGCGCACTTCAATGCTGATCGGCGTGTCGATCATCACCGCTTCCTCGGCCAGACCGAGTGGGTCCAGGTACATGTTGACCTCGGCCAGAGTACCGAGGTGGTCGAGGACCTCGCGCAGCGGAGCATTGGTAAAGCTTAGGGAGACGTGCACCTTGAGTTTCTGTTCGATCTCGACTTCTCGTTCCGTTCGACGCCGGTCCCGGCCGAACATGCGTCCGCGAATCGCCGATAATTCTTCCCATTCTCGCACATCCCCGAACTGGTACGGATTGTCGCTGTCGAAGCCAATTGCCGCCCGATCGACGGCGGCCAGTTGAGCCATGAAGCCGGCCTCCTTGGCGGCGCGAAGCTCTCTGGCGGCAGCGAAGTGGCGAGTGAACCTCGCGAAATTGTTCAGTTGGACGACGACCGGGTTGGTTGGGTCAAGCTCTTCCGCCCGTTTCGCGATCACCTCGGCCTCGGCAAACCGCTGTTCGTCGAGAAGCTTGTTGAACTCGTCGACCATCAAGGCGAGCTTCTCCTGGTTTTCGAGCTTCACACGCTGGGCCCGATCGATCTCGTCGCGAACCCGATCGTTTCGTTCGGTCAATTCGATGCGAGGACGATTCTGTTCGATGAACTGCCGAGTTTCCAGCAGAGCCCGATCGACCCGACGCAGCAGTTGTCCGCGGGCGACCGGTTCGAGTCCGGCGGCCTCGACCTGGTTGCGTGTTGTCTCCAGGAGCGTCAGCGCCCCTTGCGGATCGGTTTCTCGCTGGGTCCTGGCGCGGCTTTCCTGGATTGCCACATCGGCAGAAACCTGTCTGGCTAGTGCCGTCTGGGCGGCGGCCGTTTGGTCGATCATCGAATCGGGCGTCCCCGGGGCGGCTGCGGTGCCATGGGGTGCCGAAAGTAGTTGCAGGTAGCCCTGCAGACGGTCCCACGTATCCGGATCCAATTGATCTTTGCCGGCTTCTGCCTGCACGAAGAGTTGGTAGGCACGCTCCGGATCATGCGCCTTCAATGCCGCTTCTCCCTGCTGGAAGAGCGCCCTGGGGCCGGCATTCACGCCGGGTGAGATCGGCGCCAGTCGCGGCACGGGACTCGGAGAGATCATCCCGGGGGATCCCTGCGTGAATTGCGTGCGACGAACGGCCATGTTGACGCTGCCGGCTGTCGAGCCGGGCTGTTGAAGGCTCGCATGGAGGTTTCGTGTCGGGTCGTTCGACGAATCGTACAGCGCTCGCGTCGCCCTGCGATCGTACGGCCCGGGGCCCGTCGGCGACGTCGCAGACTGTCCGCCCGCAGAAATCACACCGGACGGGTTACGCTGGCCGGCTCGACGAATATCCAACAAGACCAGGCCCGGTCGCGGTTCACCCGGTGCAAAAGCCGAATCGGGAACCTGATACCGTTCTGCCTGGTGTGCCAGGTCTTCTGCCAGACGAAGTTGGCCCGCGCGAATGGCCTCCTCGGCCTGCCGACACAATTCGACGACCTTCTGTTTCGCAGCCATCGACGGCGCGGGCATGCCGCGCATGGCGGACCCGTTCGTCACGGAAAGAGGCCGAAGAGCCGACTGGTCGCCGCTACGTCGCGCCATCCGGATTCGTTCGATCATGTCCCTTGGCTTCGTCTCGGTCGGGCCGTAGCTCGCCTGGAGACGCGACGCGGAGGTGGCCAACTCCTCGGCCAAATCGTAGTCGCCCAGTCGCAACAGGGCGTCGGCTTGATCCATCAATAACCTTGCGCGACCGCGACGGTACGACTCGGTCGCTTTTTCATTTGCCGTGAGATTCTCGTATTTCCGAAATTCGGCGATGGCGGCTTCCACGTTTTCCGGTGTGTCGCCGAGGAGACCATGGCCGGCCGGTTGCTGCTTGGCCCGCTGGACGAAATGGAACGCTCGATCAAGGTCGCCTTCGGCCAAGGCGCGGCGTGCCAGCAGCAGCGGATTGCCCATTCCCACTGAGGACGGCGTGTATCGGGCAGGACCAAGGGGGCGCCCACTGCCGGCCGTCGACGCGAACGAACCGGTATTCTGACTGACGTTCGGGTTCCGGTAGGGCAACGGCCCATAGACGGTTGCCGGCCGGCCGGGAGCCGGTCCGACGTTGCCCAGTGCACGGACATCGTTGACCGCCGGCGGTGTCGAGACGATCGCTCGTCCGAACGGCGAAGTCGCTCCGCTGGAACCCGTTTGCCTGACGGGATTGTCCAGATGGGGAAGAGAGCCGGACGGTGCCATGCCGGGCATGGCCGTCGCTGCGAACGGGCCGCCTCCATCCATCCTCCTGTCGAAGTGGCCGTTGCGCTCTCCCATCAGCGATGCCTGGGACGCTCCAACGGGCGCGACGCCGGCAGTTCCTTTGGCGGCCGACGGTGCATGGATCGGACGAATGGCGAACGGATCAGTCCGAGGGGCTTCGCCGCCCAGAAGTTTCGGCGAAACGATTCGGCTTGGCAGGGTCGGGAACGTTCCGGTACCGCTGCGCTTTCGCTCCAATTCGCGCCGGACCTTCTCCGGTGTGTTAGCGAAGAGACCCCGAAAGCTGTATTGCACTTCGAGTGCCTCGGCCTGCGTGATGAGGGTCTCGGCGCCGTCCAGATTGTCCTCCGCGATGGCCTGTTGGGCCCGGCGAAGTAGATCATCGGCCGTAGCACGTCGGTCGGTCGGAGGCGTTTGAGCCTGCGACACGCCGATCGCGGCGACCAGGAGTTCCGTTGTTCCCTGCAGCGGCCCGGCCAAGGCAATTCCCGCGGAAAGGCCCATGGCGACTGCGACTATTCTTGCGGTCGTTTTCAACACGATTCTCCTTTTGAGATTCGCAATACTCCCCTTGGAGTGGAACCGATCACGAAGACTCCCTGGCAGTCTCCGTGTACGCGCAAACCGATTCCAAAAAGCATTTACGCTCCCATTACGTTTCTTATCCAATGGGAGCACGAACCAGTGAACGGTCATCGCCCGGCGTTTCACGGCCGGATTGGCTTCTCAGCATGCCAAACGGTTCACTGTTTGTTGCTCCCGGTACCAAGTCACGCCGCGTCGGCAAACAATCTGCCCACGGACCCGAAGACGATAGACTTCTCGACTTGATTTTTCGAAAACTCGGTAGAAGGGAGCGGTTAAATACCTAGACCGGCCGTTTCGGTCAAGGGCACTTCCGAAAAAAACCGCCGGAAACCACAGATTCCCGCATCTGAGCCATTTCGAAGAGGAGAGGGCCATGTCGAAGAGGAGAGACCCGGTAATCTGGGAGATTTCCGGGAAGAGCAGAGATCTGGAAGGAGCGCCGTAGATCGCAATCTGCAAGAAAGCGCGAAAGATCGGCGTCTGCCGCACGAAAGGGCAGCC
>JAZFUB010000539.1:0-3848 GCA_036447015.1 Thermoguttaceae bacterium
GTGCGGCCCAGTGCCCAGGAAGTGAGCAACCGAACGATCCGCCGGGCAAGCCGGCGGGATTCCCGGGCGATCGGAGAGCCGGTGTGTAGTGGAAAGCCGAACGATCCGCCGGGCAAGCCGGCGGGATTTGTGTAAAACAACGAGGGCTTACGCCCTGGGCTATTGACTATCGCCCCTTCGGGGCTGAAATCGCATTACCGTGAAGTCTTGTCGGACTCAGCCGCGCCGGGTGTTGGAATGCCCGGCGGCGGCGTGCTATAATATTCTGCCCGGCTTGCGTAGGCTTACGCGAACGTTCACCAAACCATTCAACGGCCACCAACCCGTGAGGTACGCCATGAGCGAAAAACTACCGCGACGTGATTTCCTGAAACGATCGATGGCTGCCGCCACAGTCCCGGCTGCCGCCCACCTGGCCGCCACCTCGGCCAGTGCGCAACCGCGGCCCGTGCCGGGGGCCGACAAACTGACCGTCTATCAGGTCGAGCCCGAGAACCAACAGATCTGGGTCCGCTGGGCCAACTCGCTGCTGACCAGTTATCGGGCCCATCCGACGCAAAAATATCCGTACCTCTATCCGGTCACCGGCCCGGTCTCCGGATTGTCGCTGACCACGGAAACGTCGTTACCCTATCCGCATCACCGCTCGCTGCTGTTTGCGTGCGACCGGGTCAACGGCGGGAACTATTGGCAGAGCAATCTGGCGGCCGGACAGATTCTCTCCGACGGACCGCGTATCGGCCAGTGTACGGAGACTTCGGCCGAGATTCTCGATGCGTGTCAGTGGCGAAAGCCGGGCGGTGAGGCGATCTGCCGCGACGAGCGGAAGATTACCATCACGGTCGTCAGCCCGCAGCTGAGGTTCCTCGATTTCGAGGTCCGCTGGATCGCCGTCGAGGACCTGACCGTCACGAAGACCAACCACTCGCTGTTCTCGATCCGCGCGGCCGGCGACGTCACGCCATGGGGCGGCGGCATGCTGATCAACTCCGAGGGCCAAGTCGGTGAGAAGGCCACGTTCGGTCAACCGGCCGCATGGTGCGGCTACCACGGCGTTCGCCATTCGATTCCCGGCGAGATCGTCGAAGGCATCGCGATCTTCGACCATCCCGAAAACCCCTGGTCGCCATGTCCCTGGTTCACGCGCGACTACGGATTCATCTCGCCGACACCGATGAACTTCCTCGAAAAGCCCTGGCAACTTCCCGCGGGCGAGTCGGCCACGCTACGTTACCGGGTCGTCCTGCACGCCGGCGACCACAAGGACGCCGACCTCGACGGATTGCACAAGGCGTGGGTGGGCTAGGATCCTGTCAAAAGACACGGTGTGGCATGCTATCGTCGTTTAGCGGCCGGGCTTGCCCGGCGCGTTTCGAACTGTTCTCGCCGACAATCACCAGATCAACACGGAAAAACTGCAGGAGAGGCACAAGATGAGTACTCGGACACATTCGAGCCGTCCTTTCATTCTGACCGCGTTGGCTGCGATCGCCCTCGGGCTGTCGTTGCCGCCCTCGCAGGTCAACGCGACGGGCGTCGCTCCGAATGTTCGAGAGGGTTCGGAGATCGTCATGAAAGATCTGCGCTGGCCGGTCTTCGATCAGGGTACCTACTATTGCTTCTGGTACGTCAGTTTCTTTCCCGAAAGCTACGGCACGTTTTATGGCGGCATCGCTACCAAAGGCGAGAACACGGCGCCCGGCATGTTCATGTCCTATTGGGGCAACATCACGAACATCCACGAGGGCGAATACTTCTATCGACACGGATACGGTGCGGAGGGTTCCAAGGGCGGTGCCCACGGCAAGGCCCTCTTCATGGAGCCCAACTCCTGGTATCGGATGGTGTTGCGGATCTTCCCGCCGGCCACCAGAGCCGACAAAAAGACCTACGTCGGTTGGTGGGTGAAGGACGTTGCGAAGAACGAGTGGCACACGCATAGCGTCGTGAGCATCGACACGCGGGCAACCGGAGTCCGGGGAAACAGCGGGTTCGTCGAGGCGCTGGCTCCCGAGAGTGTTCATCGTGCGTTCGAGCGGCGGCTCGGCTATTGCCGCGTGGATGGCAAGTGGTTCAAGTCCAGCACGATCACGACTGGAAGCCCCCAGTTCTTCAAGCTCATCAACGACGGAACCGTGCTGCGATACGACAAGTCCCAACCGGACTCGCCCGGTGCCGGCACGAAAATCGAACTCACCGCGAAACAGTCCGACGCGCCGACGCTCGACCGGCCGGCAATCGAGAACGCAGCGGTCACCGTCCATGAGAATCAGTTGGCCGCACAATGGAGAATCCCTCGAAGTGCCTCACCGCAACTTGGCTACAAACTGGAGGTGTTCGATAATGCGTCGGCAAAGGGCACGCCGATGGCTGTGTTCGAGGATGCTGCCCCGCACGTTCTGGCCAAGCGACTCGATTTGGATCGACCGGCCCAGAGCGTGCGACTGACGGTGACGGACATCTTCGACCAGAAGACGTCGGTGACGATGGCCGTCGGGCAGTCACCTCCCGCTGCCGCGAAAGACTCTGACAAGCTTCGCCCCGGCCTGAAATACACCTACTACGAAGCACCGAGTGGCACCTCCTGGGAACAATTGCCCGACTTCTCGCAATTGACGCCGGCCAAGCAGGGGATCGTCAAAACGATCGACGACACCGTCCGAGAAGATCGCGACAAGCTCTACGCACTGCGCTATACAGGTTTCATCCAGGCCCCCAGGACCGGGCTGTATGTCCTGGAACTTGGAACGTGCGACGGCGGTCGGTTGAGCATCGACGGCCGGGTCGTTGCCGACAACGACGGGCTTCACGGCACTTCGGTCCGACAGTATCCGCTTGCACTTGAAGCGGGGCTGCACAGCATCGAGCTTGCCTACTTCAAGGGCTCCGAGTCCTATCTGGCCGACAAAATCCTCTTCGCTTGGGAAGGCCCGGGGCAGAAAACCCGAAAGTTCACGCTCGGCGACTTCCTCTGCGAAGACAACTCGGACACTCCCGCGATTACCATGCCCGCCGTCGCCATGTCTTCCAACGGTGTCTTGAAGGACAACCTCGTCAGTCTTCAACCCAAGATTCAGAGCCGCGGACATCGGATCGCGAAGGTCCAGTTCTATCGCGATCGGCAGTTGCTCTCGACCGCCGTGAACGACCCGTCCACCGGCGACGGCAACCTGACGTTTCGCAACCTGCTGCCCGCGGGCGAGAACAATCTCTGGGCTCGGCTCTGGTACGACGACCACTGCTCGGTCGACTCCGACGTGTTGCGTCTGAAGGCCGAAAACAAGACCGAAGGCCCCTGGACGTTCGACACGCTGGGCGAGAGCATGTTTCCGCTGGCCGTTCGACAAGACGAGGGCCGGATCTCTTTTCGAGGCGACGGGTTCTGTTTCGGACATCAGCCCGTCTCCGGCGATTTCACATTGACGGCCCGGGTTGCGGAGATTGGTCTGTCTAATGACGAAAACGGAATCCACCGATCGAATTGGCTTGGTCTCTACGTTCAAGACAATCTGCGGGGACCCTTCTCGGGCCATCGGTTCGGTGTCTATTGCACGGCGGGCGGTATGGTGAAAGGATCGGCCGACTTCCCCGACCTGGCGGGAACCTACATGGGCATTCCCACACTGCCGGCAGACCACCGATGGTTGCAGCTCGTTCGGCGTGGCTCGCGTTTCGTGGTCCACACGTCGGCAGATGGACACTCCTGGCAGAAGGCGATGGATCGTATCACTCGAACGAAGCAAGACGTCTATGCGGGCATCGTGTTCCGGTCCGTGCCGGGCAAGAGCCGGACCCTGTTCTACGGTGCGTTCGAGAACGTGACTCTGACGTCCGACGTGTCGGAAGAG
>JAZFUB010000540.1:0-6231 GCA_036447015.1 Thermoguttaceae bacterium
CCACTGGGCCTGGGAGTTCCTGACCGACAAGAAGTGGCTCGGCGTCGATCCCGACCGACTCTCGGCCACAATCTACTTAGACGACGAGGAAGCGGCCGGGATCTGGCTCGACGACATCAAGCTGCCGCCCGAGAAACTTCAACGGCTCGGCGAAGACGAGAATTTCTGGCCCGCCAATGCACCCAGCCAGGGACCCGACGGCGTTTGCTGCCCGTGCAGCGAGATCTACTACCACACCGACTTCGGCGAGGTCGAGATCTGGAACCTCGTCTTCACGCAGTTCCACCGCGTGGGCGATCTGCCGGACAATCTTCGGCCGTTGCCGAGCAAGAACATCGACACCGGCATGGGCCTGGAGCGGACCGCCTCGGTGCTGCAAGGCGTCGAGACCAACTATCATATTGACATCCTCCGTCCACTGGTCGAAGCGGCCGGCGAGGTTTGTGGCCTGAAATACGACCCGCAGAGTGAAGACGGACGACGGCTGCGACGCATCGCCGACCACGTTCGGGCATGCACGTTCGCGGTCCACGAGAACGTCTATCCGGGCAACAAAGAGGAAAAGTACGTCATCCGGCGGCTGTTGCGCCGGGCCGTGCTCGATGGTAGACAGCTTGGCTGCAAGGATCCGTTTCTTCACCGCCTGGTGCCGATGGTCGCCGACGCGATGAAGGCGGCCTACCCGGAACTGGGCGACACGATCGAGCGCGTCTCGCAGGTCATCAACAACGAAGAATCGAACTTCATCGGCACGATCGACTCGGGCTTGGACCGTGTGCAGCGGATCTTCGAGCAGATGACGGGCGATCGCCGGGGAGCCGTGGCCGGAAGCGATGCGTTCGAGATGTACCAGACCTACGGCTTCCCGCCCGAGCTGTTCGAGTCGATGGCCGCGGAACACAATTTCACCTTCGATTGGAAGGGTTTCGAGGCGGAGATGAAACGCCACGGCGAGATCTCCGGCTCGTCGGAAAAAGGGGCGCTGTTCAAGTCGGATCCGCTCGAAGCACTGAAAAAAGCGATGCACGGCAGCCGTTTCGTCGGCCACGAAACCGAGGAAACCGACGACGCCAAGATCGTCGGAATCATCGCCGGCGAGCAGCTCTGCGATAAGGCGGACGAGATCGGTCACGAGCAGCCGATTGTCGTCGTGCTGGACAAAACGCCGTTCTACGGCGAAATGGGCGGCCAAGTGGGCGATACGGGCGAATTGATCGGCGAGGGATTCCGCTTCGATGTGATCGACTCGAAAGTGGACGGTGGGTTCACGCTTCATTGCGGACACCTGCGCCAGGGCACCATCGCTTTGGGCGATAGCGTCTCGGCCCGAGTCGACGCCCAGCGACGGCAAGGCATCCGCCGGGCTCACTCGGCCACTCATTTGCTGCACTACGCCCTGCGAAAACAGCTCGGCAGCCATGCCGAACAGCAGGGCTCGAAGGTCGACGAAGACCTGTTGCGTTTCGATTTCACGAATCCCTCGGCCGTGGGAGCCGAGGCGCTGGAACAAATCGAGACCGAGGTCAACGCCCGTATCCTCGACGGTCTGCCGATCGAGGCGGTCGACATGCCGCTGGCCGAGGCCCGCGAAGCCGGTGCGACGATGCTCTTCGGCGAGAAGTACCCCGACGTGGTGCGCGTCGTCTCGATGGGCCGTTTCAGCAAGGAACTTTGCGGTGGGACCCACCTGGAAAATACGGGCCGAGTGGGCCTCGTGAAGATCGTCTCCGAAGAGAGCGTTGCGGCCGGCACGCGACGCATCACGGCCCTGACCGGCCTGGCGGCCTTGCAGAGCATCCGCTCGACGCAAACGGCGTTGGCCCGAGCGGCCGGCGTCCTGAAAGTGCCTGCCGAAGAAGTGGCCGATCGGGTCGAATCGCTCGTCGGCGAAGTACGCAGGCTGAAGAAACAACTTGCTGCCGGGGCGAAGGCCGCCGGCCCCTCGGTCGAATCGCTTTTGGAGGATGCGACGAAAATCGGCGATGTCGCGATCGTCGTCGCCGAAGTGCCCGAGGCCGGTCCCCAGGACTTGCGGCAACTGATCGACCAACTCCGCCGCAAGGCGGCCCCGATCGCCGTGATGCTCGGCAGCCGGCAGGAGGAAGAGGGCAAGGTCATGCTCGTGGCCGGGCTGAGCCGCGACCTGGTCGAACAAGGACTCGACGCGGTCGTCTGGGTCCGCAAAGTGGCCAAACTGGTCAAAGGCGGAGGCGGAGGCCGGCCCGACATGGCGCAGGCCGGAGGCAAACTACCCGAAAAACTGCCCGAGGCCCTCGAAACGGCCCGCGGTGCGATCGAGAAAATGTTGACCGGCTGATCCCGACAATGTAAACTGAGTGGAGACCGAACATGATCTCCCTTTGGGCTTTCGTCACGGAATCGGACGTCGAGGCCTTCGCGGCCGGCCTGGTGTTGCCACCCTATTTGGCGCACCTTCGGCTACGCCCCTTCGAGTTTTCGGCCCAGGCGGAGAACTGCAACGGCGAAGAACCGCTCAAACTGGTCTACGTCGGCGACGGGCGACTCGAAGAGTATCTCTTGCACCCGGCCGACCATGTGCTGCCTTTGATTCGGTTCATCTGCCCGAATCTTCGCGACTCGCGTCTGCACTTGCCGAGAGACGACGCCCAATGGAGTTGGGCCCAATCGGGTGGAGACACGACGACGCAAGCGCCCGGGCCGATGCGAGTTTTCTTCGCGCCGGCCGCTCAGATGCTTCCTTGCCGCCGGCCGAAAACACCGGTGCAGGACGCTTACGTTTCCGTTTCGCGTGGCCACGTGTTCGTCGGCCGGGCGGTTGTCGAGGCCTATGTCGAGAGTTGGCTCGACTTTTTGGGTGCCGACGCCACGGAGATCTCGTTCGATTTCAGCACCGCCAATAGCGAAATCGGTTTCTCGACCGACAAGATGGGCGGCCAGGTTTTCTTCGGCGACGACGCCCTGGCAAACGATTTGGTCCGATTTGCCGGCCTCGACACGCCACTTCAAGAGGTCGGTCGATTGGCCAACGTCGAGATTCTTCAGTCGGGCGACGTTCTCGAAGACGGAATCTACTTGCCGCTGCCGCCACGTGACGGCAGCGATGCGTCTGAGTGAACGGGCGGGGCGACCGGCGCGGCGTGCCGCGAACTGCCATTGATCCGACGAAGCCGTTGGTGGTATATTCTCCCCCGATTCTTGAAGTCCCCGACTTTCACGCCAATCGGAGGAGTCTGAAATGAAGACGCATCGGATCTTTCTCTGCTGCCTGCTGGCAAGTTGCTTTGCACCGGCCCTAGCCATCGCCGACGATGGTCCGCCGGCCGAGCCGACCGCCTGGCATGAGCCGGTCGAGTTGCGTTTCCAACTGGGGGATTCGGACTCGTGCTCCGTGCTTTGTGCCACGGAAGACTATCGGATCGAGGCACACGAGAAGACACATTCGACCGAGCAGAGCGCCCGTCAGGTCGCCAAAGAGAAAACCGACGAATCGGATGTTTCCCAGGCGTCGGCCGAGCGACTGCGACATTTTGCCGTCTCCGGCCAACTCATTGCCCTGAAGACATGCGATCGGATGCTGTTGACCTTCGAACTGACGTGCGAATCGGGCGACGGCGGGTCGGAGAAGTCGCGTCGCGAGGAGAAAGAGCACGGCGAAGAGTCTACTCAGCAAGCGGAGTCCGAAAAGTCGTTTCATGCCCAAGGCAGCACTCTGGTCGAATGCGGAAAGACCTACACACTGGCACAATTCGGCGAGAAAACGATCACCGTGTCGGTCGGCAGGCCGGAGGGCGTGGTGAAACAAGCGGCTCTGCAGAAAGGCGACCACGTCTTGGTGATCTTCGATAATGTTGCTCTTACGGTGGACCCCGACCATTCGTCTAGATCGATCAGCTCACCAGGACCCCAACTATGTGGCGTGAGTGTCATCGATGTTCGCCACAACGGTGATCTGGTCATCGAAGGCTATCGCACCGTTCGGGTCGACGGGACGATTTACGAGGAAACTATGACCGGAACGATTCGTCCCAAGCACGTCAGCCTCGATCGGCAGATCTCCCGTAACCAGATTTCAGAGCTTCGAATCCACACACAGAACATCAGTTTGGCCCCCGTCTTGCGGCGGAAGTAAACGGCCCGAAAGATCTGTAAGAAATGGCCCCCAAAGAGGCGACAGAGACCACTATCTCGACACTTCTGCCGCCCCTTCGGGGCTAGGGGAGACGTTCGGCACCGCATTCCCAGGGCTCACGCCCTGGGCTATTGACTGCCGTTCCTGCGGAGCTGGTAACAGGAACAACACCCCTCCCGTTGACACCGCGTCGGATCGCATCTAAAATGCGATATTTCCCTCCTTTTGGCGATCTCTCCCTGCGCTAGTCAGGTTTGTCGATAGCAGATTTAGTTGGAAGTGAAACGATGGCCGTCCCCAAACGCAAACATTCGAATTCGCGAACCGGCACCCGCCGGGCGCACGATGCCCTGAAGGCTCGGCAGATCGAGTTCTGTGTGCAATGCAGCAATGTGGTGCCCGCTCACACGATCTGTCCGAAATGCGGTCATTACCAGGGCCGAAAAGTGATGGAAATCGAGTCTTGAGCAGGATCGCTTTTCTCTTTCCAGGGCAAGGAGCCCAGGCGGTGGGCATGGGGCAGCGGCTGGCCGAGTCGTTGCCCGGCGCTGCCGCTCTGTACCAACGGGCCGGCGGGGTGCTCGGCTACGACCTGGCGAAGCTTTGCTTCGAGGGCCCGGCCGAGGAACTCGACTCGACCGTCTACAGCCAGCCGGCCCTGTTCACGACCAGCTTGGCCGCCTTGGAGGCGCTCAGGGCCGAATCACCCGACGTGGTGCTCGGCTGCGAGGCTGCCGCCGGCTTGAGCCTTGGCGAGTATACGGCCATGGTCTTCGCCGGCGTGATGGAGTTCGAGGACGGACTGGCCCTGGTGCAGCGGCGGGGAGCGGCCATGCAAGCGGCCGCCGACGCGACGCCCAGTGGGATGGTCAGCATCCTGGGCCTCGAGCGTGTCGAGGTCGAGGCCTTGTGCGAGAAAGCCCGCGGCGAGGAGACGCTCGAAATCGCCAACCTGCTTTGCCCGGGCAATATCGTGATTTCCGGCACCAACGCGGCCTGTGAACGGGCGGCGGAGATGGCGCGGGGATTCGGCGCGATGAAGGCGGTGCCGCTGGCCGTCGCCGGGGCATTTCATACGAAAATCATGCATCCGGCCGACCAGCGGTTGGCCGAGGCGCTGGCCGATGTGACCATGCGGCCGCCCAGAATCCCGGTCATCTCGAACGTCGATGCCCGGTCGCACGACGACCCGGAGGAAATTCGGCAGTTGCTGATCAAGCAGGTTGTCCACCGGGTCCGATGGGAGGATTCGATGCAAAACCTGCTGGATCAGGGATTCGACCAGTTTTACGAAGTGGGACCGGGACGCGTTCTGAGGGGCCTATTGCGGCGAATCGCGAGAAAGGTCGCTTGCCAAAGCGTTGCCGTCTGACGCCATCGAAGACGACTTGCCGTCGTCGGTTCCTCCAACGGAAGGATTGCCATGCCAGAGGAAATCAAGAGCCGTATTTCGACCGATCTGACCGACCAGGTGGCGCTGGTCACCGGCGCAGCACGCGGGTTGGGTCGAGCCATCGCCATGACACTGGCCGGGGCCGGGGCCAAGGTCGCTTGCATCGATGTCGACGAGGAGGCGCTCGGGGAGACCGTGGCCGCCATCGAAGCGGCCGGCGGAACCGCCCTGGCCGTCGCCTGCGATGTGACCGACAGCGAGCGTGTCAACGAAGCCGTCAAGCAGGTCGTGGCCTCTTTGGGGGGGTTGAATATCGTCGTCAACAATGCGGGCATTACGCGCGATTCGCTCATCTTGCGGATGAAGGACGACCAATGGGACTCGGTCATCAGCATTAACCTGCGGGGAACCTTTCTCTTCACGCGAGCCGCCATTCGGCCGATGATGAAGAGTCGCTACGGACGGATCATCAATATCGCTAGCGTCTCGGGCCTGATGGGCAATCCGGCCCAGGCCAACTACTCGGCCTCGAAGGCCGGCGTGATCGGGCTGACGCGAACCGTTGCCCGAGAGGTTGCCAAGCGGGGAATTACCGTCAACGCCGTCGCTCCGGGGTTCATCGCCACCGACATGACGGCCAAGTTGGGCGACGAAATCCTCGAGGAAGTCCGCAAACAGATCCCGTTGGGTCACCTGGGCGAGCCGCAAGACATCGCCGATGCGGTCT
>JAZFUB010000541.1:0-3432 GCA_036447015.1 Thermoguttaceae bacterium
CCTTGGCCGCGAACTGACCCGATATCACTTCGGCCCGACGCTGAAACGTCCGTTCTGGTATCCGATGCTCGGCCCGGCCGGCCGGTCGCTCACCCGCATGGGCCATCCGCGCGACCCGTCCAGCCACAGCCATCACAACTCCGTGTGGATTTCGCATCATGACGTCAACGGTGTCGACTTCTGGTCGGATCATGGCAAGGGCCGCATTGTCGGTCAACGCGTGGTTCGCTACGACGATTCCGACCCTCGGGCATCGATGCTCGGTATCAACACGTGGCAAGACGACACCGGCAAGGTCTTGATGCTCGAACGCCGCGGCACGATAGTCGTACCCGGGCAGAACGATTCGTGGCTGATGTTGGTCGACTTGCAACTCGAAGCGCCGGCCAGCGGACCGGTCACGCTGAACCAAACTCCGTTCGGACTGATCGGCGTGCGGATGGCCAAGACGATCGGCGTACACGACGGCGGAGGTCGCATCCTCAACAGCCAGCGGCAACTCAATGAAGAGCAGGTCTTCCGCAAACCGGCCCGATGGGTCGACTACAGCGGCCCGGTGACCAACCAACTGCGCGGCGGCATCACGCTGATGGATCATCCGACAAACATCGACCATCCCACACCGTTCCACGTCCGCGGCGACGGCTGGATGGGCATCTGCCTGACGTTGAACCGCCCGCTGACAATCGAGCCGGGCAAACCGCTACGATTACGCTACGGGCTGTGGATGCACGCCGACGTTGCCTCCGCCAAGCAGATTCAACAGCGCTGGCAAGAGTTCGCACGCAGCCCCCTGCCGACGATGACGCCGGAGAAATGACAAACACTCACAAAGGACTCTACACAATGACAAGAACACGGATTCGTCGCCTCGTTGCCTTTCTTTTTGCCTGCCTGACGCTCTTGGGCTGTTCGACGGTCCATGCCGAGGTGCGGGTGCCGAACATCTTCGGGCCCAACATGGTGCTGCAACGCGAAACGCCCGTTCGTGTTTGGGGCTGGGCTGACCCGGGCGAGTCGCTGTCGGTCCGCTTTGCCGGCCAGTCGAAGACGGCCGTCGCTGCCGAGGATGGCACGTGGCAGGTCGAACTCGACCCGATGGCGTCCAGCGCCGAGTCGCGCGAACTTGCCGTCCATGGTAAAGCGAACACGGTGACGTACCAAAACGTTCTGGTCGGCGACGTCTGGGTACTTGGCGGCCAGAGCAACATGGAGGCGGCGATTCGGAACATTCGCGACGGCGACCTCGAAGTCGCCTCGGCCGATTATCCGAACATCCGGCTGATGACCGTTCCGCTAAGCGCCAGCCCCGTGCCGCTTGACGACTTTCCCCGCCTGGACGAATACAACTCGTGGAGCAAAGTGACCGAGCGAAAGGGCGATTGGATGGTCTGCTCGGCGGAGACGGTCCCGCTCTTCTCGGCCGTCGGCTATGTTTTCGGAAAGCGGATCCATCGGGTGACGAACGTGCCCATCGGACTGGTCGACACATCTTGGGGTGGCACGACGGTCGAGGCATGGATCTCTCGCAAGACGTTGCGCACGATTCCCGAGGCCGAGGGGCTACTGAAGTTCTGGGACGACCAGATCGCCGCCTATGATGCCGAGCAATCGCTCAAGGACGTGATCAAGCGATGGGAAGGCCAAGCCGAGCGTGCCCGGAGCGAAGGCAAGCCGATTCCGCCGAAGCCGACCGAGCCCAAGCCGAGTCCCGCCGTCAATCGCAACAACCCGGGCGCCTCGTACAATGCGATCATCGCACCGTTCGCCCGATATACGATCAAGGGGGCACTCTTCTATCAGGGCATCAACAACGCGGTCGGCGGTGCCCGGCCCGCACTGTATACCAAGACGTTCACGGCCCTGATTCCCGAGTGGCGACGCGTTTTCCACGACGACGAACTGCCGTTTGGCATCTGCCAGATGGTCAGTTGGGGGTTCCCGCCGAAGATCGAAGAGACGGAACGGGCCATGGTCTCACCGGCCCCGTACATTCGCGAGGCCCAACTCAAGGCCCATCTCGCCCATCCCGACACCGGTTTCGTGGCGGCCTACGACCTGGGCCATATCCAGATGCATTCGCCGTTCAAGAAGCCGCTGGGCGAGCGGCTCGCACGCTGGGCACTGGCCACGCAATACGATCGGCAGGTCGCCTACCGCACGCCGATCTACCAGTCGATGACGACCGAGGGCAATCGCGTCACGTTGACCTTCGACGAGTTGATCCACCCGCGTCACGGCGGCCGCGCGAAGATCGACGGATTCGCCATCGCCGGCAAAGACCGACACTTCTACCCAGCCGACGCCCACATGGTCGGCGGCCATACGGTCGAGGTCTTCAGCGACTTCGTCCCCGAGCCGGTCGCGGTCCGCTACGCCTGGGCCACGCATCCCTTCGGCACCCTGGTCGGAGCGGGCCCCAGCGTGATACCGGCAGCTCCCTTTCGCACGGACGATTGGCCCTGGAAGGACACGCCGTTCGCCCAGCGAGGATCGCCCGAGGACAACGCCCACCGCGCTTGGGTCACCGAGCAACGCAACCAGGCCGAAGCGTTTCAGCACGAACGTCAAATGCAGGAAGCGAAGGCGGTCTTGGACGGCAGCTCGGGCAATTGACAGTAGCAGCCGGCGCACCTAACCCCCAAGCCCACCGGCTGCGTCCGGTGGGACCGGCTCGATGCAGCGGGCGGCTTGCTTAGCACATGGTCCCACCGGACGCAGCCGGTGGGCTTGGAAGGCGCGTGCGTGCAAGCACACACCCTACGACACCTCGCAACTGCGTGACTTCCTTGGCGTGATCATTCCATACTTCTTCATCTTCTTGTAGAGCCCTACGCGACTGAGGCCCAGCATGCGAGCCGTCGTCGTGCGGTTTTGGTTGTTCTCGCGAAGCGCCTCTTCGAGCATCTCCCGTTCCGACTGGGCAACGCGCTCGAAGAGCGTCGCGTCCTCCGGCGATTCGGTCTGCTCGGGTGCCGATTTCGCAGACTCCGCTTCGCGCAACGCTTGGACCAGGTGCGGGGCCAGGTCTTCGGGCGTCAGTTCGCTGGAGCGGCAGAAGAGTACGGCGCGGCGGATATGGTTCTTCAGTTCGCGGATGTTGCCCGGCCAACCGTAGCTCTTCAGACAGGCCAGGAAGTCGGGATGCACGCTCCGGATGACCACGTCGTGGCTCGTGCAGAACTCGTCGATGAATTCCAGCGCCAACGGCACGATGTCGTGCAGACGCTCTCGCAAAGGCGGAATGTGGAACTCCAACATGTTCAGCCGGTAGTAAAGGTCGGCGCGGAACTGGTCGCGCTCCATCAGGTGTTTCAGATCGAGGTTCGACGCAGCGATCAGTCGGGCCTTCGAGACGCGAGTGTCGTTCGACCCGACCGGCTCGAACTCGTTCGTCTCGATCACGCGCAGCAGCTTCGCTTGTTGGGCCGG
>JAZFUB010000542.1:0-11003 GCA_036447015.1 Thermoguttaceae bacterium
TTGCCACCGAAAGTCGCACGGGTGTACTGGTGTTATTTCAACTCCATATTCCGTATACTACACGGTGGCGGGGCACCTTTCTCACCAGAATTCTTTTTGTCCTCCCTTACCTTAAAAAACCTAGCTCGAATCCGTTATACCGCCTCTCCATTCAGCCACTAAATTCCGTGAAGAACCCAAAAAAGGGGACTGGCTCCGGGCCCATTCCGCGTGGCCCCCGGAAAGACGGCTTACCGCCCGGTGCCTGTCCCCTTTATCGGAGCGACGCCGCGCGACAGTTGATCCGTCAGCCGCTGGGCTTGCCCCGCGCTGGCGATGCCCCGCGCTGGAGATGGCAGAGCAACGTCATCGCGGAACAAGCTCCGCGGCTAACCGTTCTCCTGCAAAGTCAACTTCCCCATCGTGTTCAACTCACTATGCAGCATGTTCAACAACGCGTGGAAGAAGACGACGACCATCGGGCCGATGAAGATGCCGATCGGCCCGAGCGCCTGCACACCGCCCAACACGCTCAACAGCGCCAGCAACGGATGAAGATTTGCCCGCCCGTGCAGTATCAGCGGCTTGATGACGTTGTCGGCCATCGAGACGAACGCGACGCAATAGATCGCCAAGCCGACGGCCCCCCAGGTCGACTCCGGGGGACCCAGGTAAAGCCACAGGCAGGCCGGCAGCCAGACGATCGTCGTGCCGATGAACGGCACCATGGCGAACAACATGGCCGCGGACATCAACAACGAGACGTAAGGCAGACCGGCGAAGTAGAAGCCGATGCCGGCCAAGATCCCCTGTGCAAAGGCCGACAGCAGCGTCGCCAGCACGACCGAGCGCGTCGTGTCGGCGAACTTCTCGATCAGTTGCTCTTCGTATTTGTCGTCCAGCGGCGAAAGACGCATGATCGTGCGGATCATCGCCGGCCCGTCGGCCAGAAAGTAGTAGAGCGAAAGAATCATCACGCCGAGGCCGATCAGCGACCGGCCCAGGAACTGCGTCGTCCCCAGCGCCAATGGAGTGACCCACTGCTGCACTTTCCCGGTAATCATCGCTTCGACGTCGGCGGCGCTCAGGGTGACGGCGAATCGATTCGCCGCAAAATCGACCACGGTCGAGGCAAGCGTCCGAGACAGGGCCGTGACGTCAAATGCCGGCGGGGCCTCGCTCTGCGAGTTCACCGCAGCCAGCGGACTGTTGTCGTCGGCAGCAACCCGGTAGATCTTATGGGCCTGGATGCCCGCGGGCAAAAGAATCAACAGCATTGGAACAATGAGAAGCAGCAGGATCGCGCCGGTGGTCAATCCGGCCGCAACTCGGTCTCGCCCTTTGCACTTCAGAACCATCCATTGGTGCACCGGACCGAAGATGATCACCAACAGCACGGCCAGGAACATCGGCAGCAAGAAATTGGCCATCACCTTGAAGAACAGGGCGGCAATCACGAGCAGGATCACCACGAGAACAACGAACGAGACGACTCGGGCCATGGGAAAACTCTCTGTGCGAGTGGCCGGGGATTCCATGCCGACATTCTAACACAGACGCCAACCAATCCCACCACCGATGGACGACCATCTTGCAACCGGACATCCTGATCGTCACAATGAAGTGCAGAGAGGCGTCACCCCCAAACGTTTAGCCGTCGCCGGCACGGCGACGTGAGCGTTTCGCCCATCCCGGAGCCCCCCACCTTGCACCCCAGCAAATCGAACCAAAAAAAATGGCTCAAAACGGCGGTCAAGCTGCTGGTCGTCGTCATCGTCCTCTGGGCCATCCGCGGCACGCTGCTCGATGCGTGGGACCAGATGGGCCAATACGAGTGGCATCTGGAACCAAAATGGCTGGCCATCGCCGGCGGACTCTACCTGCTGGGCCTGCTCCCGGCCGGGCTGTTCTGGCATCGTGTGCTGCGGGTGCTTGGGCAGGAGGCAGGGCTTGGCGAGACTTTGCGGGCCTACTTCATCGGTCATCTCGGCAAGTATGTGCCCGGCAAGGCCATGGTCGTGGTGCTTCGGACCGGATTGATTCGCAGCCACCGCGTCGACACGGGCATCGCGGCGGTGAGCGTCTTTTTCGAGACACTCACGATGATGGCCGTCGGGGCCTGTATTGCCGCGGGAATCATTGCCGCGAAGCTTCGTGACCAGCAACTGTACCTTTATGGGGCCATCGGTTTGATGCTGCTGGCCGGGCTGCCGACGCTGCCACCCATCTTCCGGCGACTCGTCCGGCTGGCACGCGTGGGCAAGTCGGACCCGACTACGGGTGAGCGACTGGAAAAACTCGGCTATGGGACCCTAGCACTTGGGTGGGTCGCAATGGGGCTCGTGTGGGTCATGCTCGGTCTGAGCCTTTGGGCCACGTTTCGCGCCACCGGCATCCATCACTTGGGGCCCATCGAGCACCTTTCCAGCTATACGGCCGCCGTTTCGCTGGCCATGGTGGCCGGTTTCCTGTCGCTGATTCCCGGCGGATTGGGGGTTCGTGACGGCATCCTCATTAAACTGATCGTGCTGTTCTTCCTCGTTTCCGAGGCCCAGGCGGTCGTGGCCGGTGCGCTGCTTCGTTTGGTTTGGTTGGTGTCGGAAGTGATCATTTCGGTTATCCTATATAGTGTCGGCTCGCGTCCGCCGGCCCCCCCACCTAAGGAACGCTAGTTGAGGTTCACCCCCCAAGGAGGCTGTCGTGCTTTCCGTTGTCATTCCCGTCTTCAACGAAGAGGAGAGTCTCGAAGAGTTGCATCGGCAGCTCGACGAGGTGGCGACTGCCGAAGGATACGACTTGGACATTATCTTCGTCGACGACGGGTCCAGCGACCGATCGTGGGAGATGATCCATCGTTTGGCGTCGTCCGACCCTCGGGTCCGCGGGCTGAAGTTCCGCCGCAACTTCGGCAAGGCGGCCGCATTGAGTGTCGGGTTTTCGCAGGCCCGGGGTGAGTATGTGATGACGCTCGACGCCGACCTGCAGGACGACCCGGCCGAGATCCCCAGCTTCCTGGCCGAGATCGCCAAGGGCCATGACGTGGTGAGCGGTTGGAAGAAGCTGCGGCACGACCCGTGGCACAAGGTGGGCCCGTCGCGCGTGTTCAACTGGATGGTCAGCAAGCTGACGGGCGTGAAACTGCACGACCACAATTGCGGGATGAAATGCTACTTGCGCGAAATCTTCGACGAGGTGCGTCTCTACGGCGAATTGCACCGCTTCGTGCCCGTGTTGGCCGCCGCCCGGGGATACCGCGTCAGCGAGGTCGTCGTTCAGCATCGGGCCCGCCAGTTCGGCTACTCGAAGTATGGCCTGGCGCGATTCGTCAAGGGATTTCTCGATCTCTTGACCGTACGGTTTCTGACCGGCTTCGGACAGCGGCCGCAACACGTGTTGGGGACGATCGGTTTGACGTCGTTTTTTCTCGGCGTCTTCGGGCTGGCGTACCTGGCCGCGTGGTGGGTCATCTCGCGAGCGATTCCCGGCCTCGAGGCGGTCCACCTTCATCAAAGTCCCGCCGTGCTCTATTCGGTCGCCCTGTTGCTGTTGGGCGGCCAGTTCATGTCGATCGGTTTCGTGGCCGAACTGTTCATCGCTTACCATGACCCCGACACCAAGGCCTATTCGATCTCCGAACGGACCGATCAGTCCCAGGCCGGCCCCAAGCGTCCCCACTTCACTCCCCCGAAAGCTCCGGACCAATGACGAACTCGCTAGAAGATCCGCGCGCCCAACTCCGCCGAAGCGTTTACCTGTTGCTGATCTTCCTCGGCATGGGCGGGCTGCTCGGCCGCATGTTTGCCGTCGAATCGGTCGACAAGATCGCGTTGGAGGACTACCGCCTCAAGAAAGTCACTGAAAAACTCGATCGGGCACGAAAGACCTATGAAGCGAAGGGGCTCGAAGGCGAGCGTCTGGAGGCCGAACTGGCGAAGTTCGCCGACAACGAAGGGCTGAAACAATTCGCCGAGTTGCGTCGTCCGTTCCTCAGCGCCAACGACCGCAGCCGCTGGTGTACGCTTCGGGCGCTGGTCGAAGACGATCTTCGTGTCGAGGGTCATCCCTATTCGATCGACAACGTGATCGACGAGCCGAAGTGGGATACGATCGACATGGTCAAACACGGCGGGCATCTCGGGCATCTCTATTCGAGCAAGCCGCCGTTGTTCCCCACCATGCTGGCCGGCGAGTATTGGCTGATCCACCGAGCCACCGGCATGACGCTCGGCACGCATCCTTATTGGGTCGGCCGGTTCATTCTGATTACAGTCAACGGGACGGCGATGCTGGTCTTCTTCTTCCTGTTGGCCCGACTGGTCGAACGATACGGCACGACCGACTGGGGGCGGATCTTCGTGATGGGGGCCGGCGTCTTCGGCACGTTTCTGACGACCTTCGCCGTGACGATCAACAACCACACACCGGCGGCCGTCAGTGCGATGATTGCGATTTATGCGGCGATGCGCATCTGCTGCGACGGCGAGCGGCGTTGGCGCTATTTCATCGCGGCCGGTCTGTTCGCCGCGTTCGCTGCCGCCAATGAACTGCCGGCGTTGGCGTTCTTGGCCGCGCTCAGTGCGCTGTTGCTCTGGAAATCGCCCGGGCGGACGATTCTTGTCTACGTGCCGGCCGCACTGGTCGTCGTCGCCGCCTTCTTCGGCACGAACTGGCTCGCGCACGAGAGCTACCTGCCGCCTTACCTGCACCGCAACACCGAAACCGGCCTCTGTGCGGACGACGACAACGATGCTGACGAAGCGAACGACAATTGGTACGACTACACCTACCAGCGCAACGGCAAGACCTACGAAAGCTATTGGAACAATCCCGTCGGGGTCGACCGGGGCGAGCCGTCGGCCCGTGTCTATGCGATGAACATCCTCGTGGGGCATCACGGCGTCTTCTCGCTGACACCCGTTTGGTTGCTCAGCGTGGTCGGCGGTCTGTTGTGGCTGTGCAACCGCCGCGAGCCGGACCTTCGAAAGGTGGCCGCGTTGATTGCCATCGTCTCGATGGTGTGCATGGCGTTTTACTTGACCCGGCCGCTGATGTACCGCAACTACGGCGGTGTGACCAGCGGGCTGCGGTGGATGTTCTGGTTCGCCCCGCTGTGGCTGTTGATCATGCTCCCGGCCGCCGATATGGTGGGCCGATGGCGGTTCACGCGGATCGTGGCGCTGGTGCTGTTGGCAGCCTCGGTCCTCTCGGCCGCCTATCCGACATGGAACCCCTGGACGCACCCCTGGCTGATGAACTACTGGCACTACCTGGGCTGGATCGCGTAGACGGCAACTGGCCAATTTGGGCAAACGATGATATAACGGCCACCAGCCGTTTAGCGGTCGCCGGCACGGCGACATCGGCAAAACGGCGACATCGGCGGCACCATAACGCCACATCGCCGTGCCGGCGACGGCTAAACGGAGAGGACCGCTCGACGAGAGATACGCCCCCGATGGAGAACCTTGTGATGAAAACGCATCGTTCGATGCTTGCACGTGTTCTGATGCTTTCCGCGATAGTCGCCGCTCTGCCGCCGAGCGATGCTTCGGCAGCCGAGCTGGGCAAGGCGCCCGACATCGCTCAGGCCGTCTGGATCTGGGCGCCCGACACGAAGCCCGTCGCGGGCGATGTGAGCTACTTCCGTCACAAGTTCGTCCTGCCGAGCACGCCGGTGGAGGCGACCATCGCTTTGACGGCCGACAACGGCTATGAGTTCTACGTCAACAACGAACGGATCGCGGCCGAGTTGGGCGTCGGCAGTGCACAGTGGGGCAGCATCGAGCGGTTCCGCATCGAGAAGCAACTCCACGAAGGGGCCAACGCGATCGCCATTCGCGGCGAGTGCCTTGGCGGCTCGGCCGGCGTGGTGGCGGCCATCTATATCAAGCTCGACGACGGTCGGGAGATTTCGTTCACGACCGATCCGAACTGGCTGAGCGTAACGAAGGTCGAAGGCAATTGGCCCGAGCCGGACCACGACGACAGTCTCTGGAAACCGGCCGCCGCGATGGCCAAGATGGGCGGCGGCCCCTGGGGTAATCTGACCGTACCGGAGCAGCTCACCGATCCGAAGACGCTGGTCGTCAACCGTAACACGCCCGGCCGATTCATTCCCACGCGAGAGGACGTGTTCACCGAGCCGGACAACCGATTCGTCTGGCCGGCCGGCGTGATGTTCCTCGAGGGCAACATTCCGGTCCATTCGACCCAGGCCGCGACGACGAAGTTTCCGATCCCCGGCACGCAATCCTTTTACGAATACGACACGCCGGCCCCGGCCGTCTCGGGTCGCCGACTCTACACGATGATTCCCGCGGTGCCGGGCACGGAGCCGCGACTGCTGTTCGACGCCGGTACCGGGCTGATCGCTTCGCCCACTTGCTCGCACGACGGCACCGAGATCATTTTCGCGATGGTGCCCGAGGACGAGAAGTTCTACAAACTGTTTCGCATCGGCATCGACGGCTCCGGGCTGAAGCGTCTGACGACCGGGCCGTGGCAGGACTACGATCCGGCCGTGTTGCCCGACGGACGGATCGTCTTCGCGTCGAGCCGCACGGGCAGCCGCGACGAGTACCATGCCAATACGGCCCGAGGGCTGTTCTGCCTGAGTGTCGACCGCACCGAGATCCGACCGCTGACCTACCATATCGTGGCCGACAGCGAACCGGCCGTGATGGCCGACGGTCGGGTGGCGTTCGTGCGGCACGACAACTTCATGGAACGGGCCAAGGTCGAGACGCACATCCATGCCATCCATACCGACGGCAGCAGCGGCGAGGTGCTGATCGGCCCCGACCGCACGACGATCGGCTTCGATCGGGCGACCGGCGCGGAGGATCCGGCCAGTTGGCTTCGCAACTTCGGCTACGGCAGCCCGGCTCCGCTGAGCGATGGGCGCGTGGCCTGCATCTCCGGCCGCGGGCCGGTCATCACGGCCATGTCGTTGAACATGACGGCCGGCAACGAGCGGATGCCGAGCGAGGTGGCCCTGTTCGACATCGCCCCGTTGCCCGACAATCGGCTCCTGTGCAGCACACCGCGCGGCGTGCTGGGAATCCTCGATCCCGACACCGGCAAGGTTGTCAAGTTGGTAGAGACCCCGACCGGCGAATTGCACTCGGTCACGTACCTCGGCCCACACCCAAAGCCGCCGGCCATGGCCCCGTTGGTCGGTGCGGAAGACGATCAGACGCACGCGAAGGCCGGATTCCTCTTCTGCCAGAACATCTTCGACACGAAACAGATCGCCGGCGATTGGGATCGAGTCAAGGCGGTCCGCGTGATCGTGGGCAACCCGCTGACGGTCCGCGCGGCTCGGCATCAGTACGGCCACATCGGCACCGAGGGTATCGAACTGGGCACCGCACCGTTGGCGCCCGACGGGTCGTTCTTCGTTCGCGTGCCGGCCGATCGGGCGCTGGCCATTCAAGCGATCGACGCCGTAGGCCGCCCGGTGGTCAACGAACTGAGTTGGATCTATGTCCGGCCCGGCGAGCGACGGTCCTGCACCGGTTGCCACAGCCATCGTCAGGCCGCTCCGACGTCGCAACTCGCCTTGGCACAGCGGGCGCCGGCGATCGATCTGCTCGGGCAAGGCACTCCGCACCGTTTCCGCGCCAACAATGCGGCCAACGGCGGCGTGTTGAACCAGCAGTTCGACCGGTTCCGCGAGGCGGCCAGTATCGATCTGCACACACAGAACGTTTTTCGGCCCGGCTTCGATGCGACGCAACTCCCCGCCGGTCGCCGCGCGGAAGTCGAGCGGTTGCTGGACATTCTTCGCGACGACGATCCGGCCGAGATGGTCTCGGCGATCGGTCGGCTGGCGACCTTGCGCGATCGGGCAGCCGTTCCCGGGCTGGTCACCAAATTGCGATTCTATGACGAGACCGTTCGGATGGCCGCGGCAATCGCCCTGAGTTCGTGCGGCAACCGCGAGGCCGTCGGCTCGCTGCTTCGGGCGTTGCACGACCCGTCGCCCCACGCGGCCCAAGCGGCCCATGTCGCGTTGGAGAACCTGACCGGCCACAGCCAACCGTTCAATTCGTACGACGGCCGCGAGACACAAGCGAAAGACGCGGCCGCATGGCGAGACTGGATCGTCGCCCATGATTTCGAGACCATCGAACAGGAACTCGTCGCACGGATCGCTTCCGAGGACCCGGTCGTCGTTCACAAGGCGATCGAGGCGCTCGGGCATATCGGTTCCGAGCCGGCCCGGGCGGCGATCCGAAAGTATCTCACGTCGGGACGCGAGGACAGTTTGCTTGCCCGACTGGCGGCCCTTCGGGCATTGGGCCATCTGGGCGACGAATCGGCCGTGCCGCTGTTGGCTCGGATTCTCGAAGAGAACACCGTCAAGGTCCCGTTGAAGCCGCAGAAGAGTCACGAGTTCGGCTGGGCTGCCGCGCCGGATCACCTGGCCGGGGCGGCCGCCGAAGCCTTGGGGTGGATCGGCACGACCGAGGCCGAGGACCGGCTGATCGCCGCCTACGAGAAACTGGCCGAGTTCTGGTACTACACCTTCCGCACGGCCGATCACAGCTGGCTGATGGGCTGTCACAGTTCGATCCCCCACTATCGCATCGCCGAGGCGCTCGACGCGATCGGCTCGCGCAACGCGGTCCGGCTGACCGGCAAGCTGCTCGAGTCGGTGCCGATGGATCCCGACCGGGGGCTGCTGCACGAAAACGACGCTTACGAAGCGGTCACAGCCCGAGTCATCCAACGCAACGGCATGGGCCCACAGGTCGTCGACGCGTGCCTGGCCGTGTTGCACGACCCGGCAGCCAAGGGGACCGACGCATTGACCAAAGCGGTGACGGCCTCGCCGCCGGCCGTGTCGGTCGGTATCCTGTCGCCCGAGTCGCGAGCCGCCCACCTGTTGTCGGTCGTCTGTTTGCGACCGGAAGATGCCGCCCGAGTTCGTGCGGCCTTCGAGCGCTATCGGGCCGAAGAGCCGTCGCGCAAACGGAGTTGGACCTGTTTCTTCCTTGCCCGAACTCTCGGCAAGCTCCGCGACCGCGACTCGGTCGACGCCCTGCTGGCCGCATTGAACGACGACCCGACCGAGCTGAGTTTCGGGGTGCCCGAGGCGCCGAACGTCTTCATCCACAACGCCATGACACCGGTCCACCGCGCGGCGGCCGCCGACGCGCTGGGTCGCATCGGTTCGAAGCAGTCGGTCGACTCGCTGTTGGCCGCCGCGGGCAACTACGAAAACGCGATGGAAGTCCGCCAGGCCGCCGCCGCCGCCCTAGGACGAATCGCCGACCCGGCCTCGCTCGGCCGTCTGGAAGCCCTGGCCGACGAATACCCCGAGATCGCCACGCAACGAACCTTATGGGAAGCGTGCGCGGCAGCGCGGGAGGAGCGTTAGACGATCGCCGGGTGCCGGTGATTGGCGGTGAAAACGGGTCGGTGTGCCACTGCTTGGCACAAGCAGTGTGGACTGGCGACAACCGCGGCCATTTGCTTCCGGCGAAGTCTGTGGTCGATTGCTTCTCGATGTCGACTTTGGTACCATACTTGTGTCCCTAGGTGTCTCGACATGAGTCATTCCAACGCCGACAACTCGACAAAGCTGCGTAAGAAGGTCCGGCATTTTGACGAGCCGGGGCACGCCCATTTTCTCACCTTCTCCTGCTATCAGCGGATGGCCCTGTTGAGTAAAGACCGGACGCGGCTCTGGTTTGTCGAGGCATTGCAGGACGCCCGAGGAAAGCATGGCTTCGATCTTTGGGCATGGGCCATCATGCCGGAGCACGTCCACCTCTTGATTTGGTCGCGACGGACCGAGTATCGGACCGCGGCGATGTTGGCCGACATAAAGCGGCCGGTCGGACAAAACGCCGTTGCGTGGCTGGTGGAAAACAGCCCGGAGTTTCTCGAAAAGCTGACCGTCCGCCACCGGAACCGGACGTATCGGCGCTTCTGGCAAGCCGGGCCCGGGCAAGACCGAAATATATATGAGCCAAACGCCGCTCATAAGATCATCGAGTACATTCACAACAATCCCGTTCGACGCGGGCTGGTCGAGCGGGCGGAGGATTGGCCCTGGTCGAGTGCCTGTGATTGGGCCGGGAAGGAGGACATCGTTTTGAAGGTTGACCGAACGGCCCCCTGCCTCGGTGAGTTTACTGCATAGGAGAGGCATAGTTGCCACGCACATCAACACTGCTTGTGCCAAGCAGTGGCACACGAACTCGTCCTCACCGCCAATCACGGGCACCCGGCGTTGGGAGAACCAAGAGTTGCTCGTATCACTCCTCTGCCGGGGTGATCATGTGTGATTCCATCAGGTACGTCTTTTCCGGCTTGAAGGATGGATCCTTCAACATTTTGGTGCCGATCTCGACGGCCTTGTCGACGCAGAGCGGGTATTCGAAGGTGACTCCGAGGACGCCCGCTTCGACGTATTTCACGCCTTCATGGGCCAGGCCATCCACGCCGACGAACAGGATGTCCTTTTCGCGGTTCTTCTCCTTGGTTGCCAGGTAGGCGCCGTAGGCCATGGGGTCGTTATGACCATAGACCACGTCGATCCCTTCCTGATGGGCGTTTAGCGCTTCTTCCATACGCGAGATGGCTTCGCCCTGCATCCAATTCGCCGTGGCGTCGTGGATCACTTTGATGTTGGGATAGCGAGCGAACACCTCGTGGGCGCCGTCGTGACGATTGTTGGCGGCCTCGACGCCCTTCATGCCCTGGATCTCCACCAGGTTTCCTTTGGGCTCGCCGTATTTCTTCGTGAGATGGTCGACGATGAACTGCCCGGCAAGGCGGCCGATGGCCTTGTTGTCGCAGCGAATGTAGGTCGTGTAGTTGGGCTCAACGATATCCCGCTCCACGCAGATCGTCGGGATGCCGGCTTTCATGGCCTCGCCCATGACCTTGGTCAGGGCGTCCCGTTGCAGCGGTGCAACGATCAAGAGATCGGGTTTCAGCCGTATCGCGTTTTCGATTTGACTGATCTGCTTTGCCGCGTCGGCTTGCCCGTCGAGAATACTCAGACTCAC
>JAZFUB010000543.1:0-12252 GCA_036447015.1 Thermoguttaceae bacterium
TCTTCGACTCGAAACGATACTTGGCGATCATCAGATCGGTCGTGCCGCCGCCGATGTCGATACAGGCGATACGAATCTCTTGTGCCGCGTCGCCGAACTCCTCGGCCTTTTCGGGACCACGCCGCCGGGCCGCACTGCCGGGCCGTCCGACACCCGGCCGTCCGCGACGCCGTCCGGCCGGTGCGGCGGCCGGCGCCTCGGGCGTTTCGTCGACCGGCTTCGCTTCGGCCCGGCCCCGATCCTGGTGCAAGGTGGCGAACCAGAGCCGCGGGTCCTGGCCGAGCATGCGCATCTCGCTCCAGATGTAGGTCAGATGGACCGCACTGGCTTCGTCGATACTGAGGTTCAGCTCGGGCTTCACGTCTTGGTTCTTACCCAGTGTCATCTCGAAGATGTTGATCGCTTTTTGCACCTGGGCTTGGAGCCGTTTTCGTTCTTCCTGGATCATTCCGCTGGGATACGTCATCGTCAGCGTGCGGATCTCGCGAGTGCGGCCCGCGTCGCCCGAGGCGTTGCGATAGGCGGTCGAATTCACGTAGGCGTAGGCCTGGGCCAACAGCTCGTAGATCGCGGCCGTCATCATGCAGCGTGGTGCGTGGCGAGGTTTCAGCGGCGTGTCGGTTGCAAACTCCTCTTCGCGCGGCGAGTCCGATTCGACGAGGAAGTCGCGATCATCCTCGTGGACGAACTTCAGGAACGGCCCTTGCAGGATCGCCGCATAGGTGCCCGAGCCACAGCGATCGGCCGGATCGGCCATGTGCCAATTGGCCCCTTCGAGCCAACTGGCGTCGTCGGCCCAGAGGTAACGCTTCGGCGAACTGAGCCCGATGCGGATATCGCCCTCCGCCCGCATCACCTGGGCCACGTCGTCGGCTTCGCGCCCGAGCCGAACCATCGACACGTCGTCGAACAGCGGCGGCGTTTCGACCACCTCGACCTTGGTCTGCCGCGGTTTCTTCTTGCCGCGGCCGAACCAGCCCGCCTTGTTGGGGTCTTCATCGACCGCATGGTACTCGATTTTTTTCTGTGCCAGCGGTTCAAGATAGGGCGAGTTGCACCAATAGGTCTTCGACGAGAACCACCGTGCGTCGTGGCTGCTGACGAATTGGCCCTCGTCGTCCCAGGCGTCGAAGTGATAGCGGTTGACCAACTCGAACGGCAGCATTTGCGGCGTCTGGCTGATCTCGCCCGCCATCTCCAACAGCAGTGCCCCGGTGCGGCTATTGCCGAAGTCGACCACCATGTGTACATGCTTGGCATCGCCGGCGGTCGCGGTGGCCGGTCGGATGCAGACCTCGACGTCGGGAATGCCCTTCAATGCCGTGCCCTGCACGTCCAGCAACCCGTCGAGCCGAACGACGAAGTCCTTCGTCAGCGAGCCGGCCTCGCAGAAGTGGCCTGTTTCCGGATCGCCACACGTGGTGTCGACGGCAAGAAAGAGCTTCGAGACGCCCGACTGGATGATTTCCCATTGGATGAACGCATAGGACCGGGGCGGTTCGCCCTGCTGGTCGCTTCCGCACTGGCAGCGCTGCCACCCATAACCGATTTGCGAGCTTTGGTACCGGCTGCCGCCGCGGAGCGGGACGCAAACGACTTGGACTCCGGTGTTTGCGAACAGTATGTGCATTTCAGTTTCAATTCCTAATCGAACGGTTCGAGATGTAGGGTGCGTCTGGACGCACCATCTCGAAATCAGGTGTTCAGTGGCAGCTCATGGTGCGTCCAGACGCACCCTACATCTATTTATCGAACGGTTCGAGGATCTCGATCAGTTGGCTATTGCCGGCCGGAAGCTTGACGTGCTCGCCGGCCCCCAAGGCCAGGACCTGTGGCAGCCGGTTCGACCACCGCCGCACGAAAGACGCCATCAGGCCGAATCGCTCATAGTTTTCCCCATTGTCCGCTTGATCCTCGTCCCGATCCCCATCCTTGGCTTCCGGACTTTCGATGGCCTTCATACTCGGTCCGGGATTCAACAGGTAATCGTTCAGCACGATGCGGACGAACTTCCGCCTTGCTCGCCGCCGGGCCGCCTCGTCGCGTGTCTTCAGGTGGACCAGCGGGCCGAGTTGGTCGAGGATCTTGTCGAAGACCTTCTCCGTCAACAGGTAGTCTCGCAGATAGCGGATGAACGCGTTCAGATCGTTCGGATCGAGCCACGGCCCGCCCTCCTTGTGCGAGTTGCAGACCTGTTCCCACTGCTTGGGCACGGCCGTGGTGGCCCATTCGTGCAGGAAGTTGCGCAATTGCCTCGGCAGCGGATCGCCCCGACGGCGAGTCTGCGTGTCGACACAGTCGGCCAATTGCCATTCGTCGCCCTCGGCCACCGCGAGCGATTCTTGCAGGGCGTGGATCCGGTAGTAGACCAACTCCTCGCTCGACTGGAGCCAGTTGACCACCTTCTGTGCCGCCCGGAGGCGCTTCTCGCGATCGACGTTGGCGTCGGGGTCGACGACCCAATCGCGGGAAAGTTGCAGCAGCCGGTTCTCGACGTCCTGAATCTTCTTTTGCAGTTGGTTCTGTTTGTCGTCGGCCGTGGTCACGCCGCGGATGCCGGCACTGATCAGCGACAGGCCGCCGTCGCGGTCGCGCATGGCCGTGGCCCATCGCTGCTCGGCCGCCCGGACATGGGTGGCGACCAGTTCCGACTCCAGGAACGCCTTGCCCGCCCGGACCCATTTCTCCGGGTCGGCTTCCTGCTGCTGCTCGGCGTCGGTGTCCCAGGTGCCGGGATAGCGGATCGGATAGACGTTCGTAAACGGTTTTCCGCGTCCGCCGAAATCGTTCATCACCGGGCCCAAGGCGTCGACCAACTGGCCGAGCCGGTTTTCGTAGAGGCCCTTGTCGGCGTATTCCTCGCGATTGCGGAATTCCTCGTCGATGCCGGTCAAACCGACGAACAGCGCGGGCACCTCGTCGCGGACTCGGGTGGGCCACGCCTTTTCGCCGTAGCGGGCCTTTCCCCACGTGTCGATGTGGTGCTTCATCTGGCTGGTTACTTCGAGGTTCCCGCCGCGCGAGAGGAGCAGGAGCGTTTGGATCTGTAGCTCATCGGTGTAGCGCTCGAACAGGTACGCCACTTTACCCCGTTTGACGATTTCCATCTGCTCTTCGAGCGAGTCGGCAGCGGTGCGTTTGCCCTGTTCGGCTCCTTGACGCCCGGCCCGCATGCCCGGGATGTCGAGGAAGTCCATCTGCTCGACCACGCGTCGCCAGTCGTCGTTGAGCCGGTGAGGCAACACGGGCATCGCCAATTCGAGCATGCCTGCCTGAATGGTTTCCAACTCTTCGGTGCCGTTGCCGCTTCCCGGTCGGTAGTCGAGGACGCAGTATTTATCCTTCTTGATCAGGTGCATGTCGGCCCAATCGACGCGCGGAAAACATAGCGACATGCGGCGTTCGTGCAGCTTGGCACGCTGGCTGTCCAGCAGGAAGCGGACGCCCGCCCAGTGCGTGAAGATGGCCGGGTCATGATCGCCCAGCGTGATCCTCTCCAGAAAGGCGTTGATTCGGACGAACAAACCGGTCAGCGACTCCCAAGAATCCCAGAAGAGGACGGCCGCGGTTGCGATGTACCCCTCCTCGCTCATCGCATACCGGCTCAACAGCGCGTTGAGCACGCTCTCTTTCGCTCGGAAGCCGCGCCGGTCGACGTTGCGCATGTAAGAGAATGTGTCGAGCAGGTCCATGCGCCATCTTCGATCGACTTCGTCGCTCGGATACCGCCGAGAGAGATCCTCGATGAGTTCCTCCAATTCGCCTTCCTGCCAGGTGTTGGCCGGCGTCTTGCATTCGACGTGAAATCCGCGCGCAAGCACGCGCAACCACTCGACCCGAGTCAGTGCCCGAACCATGACCGGATAGTCGGGCGAGGCGGCGGCCCCAAGACGGTCTTTGGTCGTGAATCGGGTCACCAGCGCGGTGGCCTCGTTCGAGCCGCTCTGTGGGTTCAGATCGACGTCGAACGACAGATTCTTGTAGTAGGCCGGTTCGCCGTGCGTTTCGTCACCGCCGATGGGACTGTAGTCCTCGCTGTGCGGGATGAGCACCTGGCCGATGAAGAGGCTCTTGCCCACTTGCGACGGGCCGTAGACGGCCGCGGCGACCGGCACCTTGGCCGACGTATAGAGGCTGCTGGCGAGCCGACGCAGCTTGAGCACCTCGAACTCGTCACTCTCGGCGACCGGAAGCAGGTCGGTCGCGTGTCGGGCCGGGTTGTGCTGCGAAAGCCAATCGCACAGGTCGGTCGCGAGCGTTTCGACTCGATCCGCCATCCGGATCAAGCTGCGGTCGCGTTCGTCTGGAAATGCCATAAAGTCACACCATCTTAGGGGTGGCCATTTGCCACGGTCAGTTTAGTCGTCAGGTTCTCTTTGATCGGTTGTTACCTATCCGCATCTAATACGGTATCGTCGAATCGGGTGTCCTCGGTGCTACGTCGGTCCGTTCGATCGTCGACGTCAGCCGAAACGTGAACGGATACTGCTGAATTGTACCACCCACGGGATCGCGTGCCTCGATCACCAGATGATGGACCGAGCCCTGCGGCCCATACGGCATCTGGGGACTTCTCAGTTCGACCCGGGGGAATCCTCCCTGCATGTCGGCCGGGATCCAGCCTTCGTCGGTCGGTTGGCCCGCCACGTAAACCCGATATTCTAGCGGACCTTCCGACTCGGCCGCTAGTACCTCCAGGCTGACGGCGAAATCGTTCTGGCCCCGCTCGAGCGTCTCGTTGACCTGCATGAACCGATCGCCGGCGACGGTGACCGAGGCAAACGCCTCTTTTCCGCCATAGGTCGCGCGGATCTGAGTGCTGCCAAGTCCCCGGGCAATAAATTGGCCGGGCAGTCCGGGCTCGGGAGAAACGACGGCGGGGTCCATGCTTTCGAGGATCCCGTCGACCGGCACCGGCAGGCCGTTTGCTGCGTCGGTCATCACCGAAATCGGCGGCGTCGGCTGGCCGATGCTCAGCGCCATCTGGGCCGGCGTGACCCAGAGTCGCCCGGAACTGGTCACTTCGACCGTTGCGGTCGTCGACAGACCGTCATACGGCCCGCCGGGATCGATCGCCGTGACCGTCACTTGGCTGAATCCGTTGGCCAAACCGCGAATCGATTGTTCGCCTTCGGAAGCAACCACGCTGTCGCCGGGGGTCGGAGTGACCCGATAGCCGACCGGCCGCAGCGGCTGTCCCGCTCCGGGATCGACCAGAACCGAGTCGAACGTGCCGATCTCGCCCGACCAGAGCGTCAACGGACTGGGCGAAACGACGAGTTGCCCCAGCCCCTCGATCGTATTGCCGACCGTCACCAGCAGCGGATCGGCCGTCAGTGTGCCAAGCCTCGCGCCGACCGTCGTCCGGCCCATCGCAATCGGTCGGATCGCGGGACCCGCTTCCGTCTGCTCGATAGTGACCGTATCGGGTGGCTGCGTCAACTCGAGTGCCGGATCACCCGTCACATCACGGCCGTCGAATCCGTTGGCAAGCACTTCGACGACGCGCACCGGTGTCGGCCCGGCGCCGGGTGAAAGCCGCAGGACGTCGGGAACGAAGCGAAGTCCGACGACATCACCCATTGGCGGGCCCACGTAAACGCCCGGACCGATGACATCGGTTCCGACGATACGGTCGTGAAAAACGTCGTCGACCCACACATCGCCCCCATGTCCGTAGCCGTGCCGAACGACGTAGCTCGGGTCGTAGATCCCCACACCCGGACCGATGACTCCGCCCGTGCCGATGACGGCCGTGCCGGGCATCACCTCAAGGATCGCTTCGATCTGCTGTCCGCCGACGCCGGCGAAGACCGAAGTCCGACCCGGGCTGGTCCCCATCACCGCCAAGCCGCCGCCCGGCTGAGCCACGCTTCTGTCACTGACAGTCAGCGTCACACCCTGTTCCGGCCCGAGGACGACCCGCTGGCCGCCACGCAGCGCGGTCACTTGATAGACGAGCGGCTGGCCGGGATAAACCAGGGCGCTGGCCGGTTCGAGCCGCAGGTCGGTCAACGGATTGTTCGTCACGCTGACCGGCACCTGGCGGTTGAGTTGATTCTTCCAACTCAATTCCACGCTTGCCTGGCCGGGCCGAATCGCGTTGACGTCCGAGGCACCGACGATCTGAATCGCACCGGGATCCGGCCCGCCGGGCGCGACGATCAGGTCGCTCTGCGGGAACATCAAGTGCGTGCCGCCGGCAGCCGTGCCGAGGATTCGCAGTCTCGCAATCTGGCCGGCCGACATCGCCAGTTGCGGCGGCTCGACAATCAGATCGGTGATCGGATCGTTGCTGACACTGACATGGGCCCGGCCCGCGTTTTGTGTGCCGGGAAGCGCGACCGAAATCTCCGCCATGCCGGGGGCCAATGCGCAGGCCAGATTACCCTGAATCGTGACCGCACCGGGGTCGGAACTCGTCAGCACGGCCGAGCCGGTCCGGTCGATCCGATAACCGTCCGCCGTGACGACATAGACCCGCAGGTCCAACGCCTGACCGGGGGCCAGGTTGCCGCTGGACGGTTCGACGACGACCTCGCCGTCGATCGGCCCGCCGGACGGGAGCACCTCGACCATCACGTTGGTCAACTTGTCGCCGAAGGTGAACGCCACGGCCGACGCGCCGGGCGAGACCCCCACGAGCGAATGCGTCTGCGGCTCGTACCGCACGACGCTCGGCAAGGAGGACGTTACACCGCATTGGCTGCTGAGGTCCATCGGTCCTCGCAGGACGGCCAGATCGGTGCCGATCCGTGCGCTTTGTCCCACGTGGATCCGCAGCATGCCCGGGTCGATCACCAGGGCATCGGCGATCGAATCGACGACGTTGATCGGTGCCGGTGTACTCGTGATCCCGCCGAGCCGCGCCGTGACGGTCGCCTGCCCCAGCGCCATAGCCGTTGCGGCCGGTCCGTCGACGCGAACGACCTGCGGGGCGGTCGATTGCCACGCGATGTTGCCCAAGCCCGTGAGGATGCCGACCGAATTGCCGTTCTTATAACCGACCACATCAAGGGCAACCATTTCGCCGAGCAACATCGTGATCGGGGCCGGAACGATGCGCAGTTCGTCGACGTCGACCCCGGCGGTCACCGCGACCGCAAGCGGCGTCTGGCTGCGGACACCGTAGAACTCGGCATGGACCTCCGTCTGTCCCGGTCGCACACCTAGCAACCGGCCGACGCTGACGCTCAGCGGCGAGCTTTCCGCCGGTTCGGCCGTTCTCAGTGTCGCTTTCTTCGTGACCAGTTGCGTGAACCCGTCGGAGTAATGGGCCTCGACACGAAAATCGTCGAACTCGGCCCCCACGGGAAACTGCACCGATTGCCCCTGATCGCTGAGGATCTTCACCGCAACCGGCCGATCCGGGTCGGGCTGCGGCGGCTCGCCTGCCGTCGGCAGATAGGTCGTCGTATGGAACAACACGGCACGACCGTCGACTTCCGCACGCAACCACTGCCGATAGCCGGCCTTTTTCGCCGTCAGGACGGGAGCTTCCCAGCGGACATACTCGTTCTCGAAATCACCCGGCCAGACGATCCGGGCTGCCGGTTCCACGGCACCGTCCTTCTCCACGACGATCGAATAACGCTGCTGACGCCCGAGCGGCAGGAAGCGCCCGGCCGGCTCTCGCACCACGCGCACCGTGGCCGCGGGATCGTTCACGTCGGGGCCGGAGGTCTTCGTCGTGATCAGGGCCAAGGCTCGCTTGCCCGCATAGTCGACCTGCAATTCGAACTCGCCGGTAGCCTCCTCAGGACAAGTCACGGCAGGACGCAAGCCGCCGGTCGACGGACTCCAGATCAATCCCGGCTGGACGGTCCAGTCGACGGCGTCGGGGCGGATTTCGGTCCATATCTCGGGCGTGTCGGCCAATTGCTGTTCGACGCGCAACGAGATGGTCTGACCCGGGGCCAACGACAGGGCCGACGGCACGATGCGGATCGCCGCGGGCCGGGCGGCCGGCACCACGTCGATCCGGGCCGTTGCCGGTGTGGCCAACAGCGGATAGTAACTCGCGCTGATCTCGACCGGACCGGCCGGACCGAGCGCCGCGATCCTCGGCGGTGCCCAGCGAACGGCCCCCGGCCGCGAGATGACGTAGCCGACACCCGGCCCGGTCATTTCCTCGCGTTCGATTTGATCACCGTCTCGGGCTTCGAGGAAGAGTTGCAGCGGGGCGACCTCGTCGATCGCGATCCGTAACGAGGCCGGCTCGAACAGCAGTTGAACATCCGCCGGGTCGTAGACCTTCAGTGTCAGCTCGGCCGACTGCGTGGCCGCCGCATGGTTGCACGTGATCGTGACTTGGCCGGGCGCCGAGGCGAGGAATGCTCCCGTCTTTTCGTCGATTTTCAAAACCGTCGGATCGGAACTGGTATACTGGGCCATTTCCGGCACCAATTTGACGTCGCCCTTGGGGCTGGTCGCCGAGAGCAGGACACGGCCCGTCTCGTCGACCAGGCGGATCGCCCGATCGATCTCCAGTTGCAAGACCACGCCCGGATCGGCTTCGACTGAAGTGAACAGTACCGGTTTCGATTCGTTGCCGAAATAGCCGGCCACGACTTCCAACGGTCCCGCACCGGCCTGCAGTGCAGCAACCTTGTTTTCACGCAGTTCGAGCCCCGGCTTGGCATCTTCGCCCGGTCGACCCTTCATTCTCAAACGGCTCGCGACGACGCCGACACGCCGTCCGCCGCCATACGTGGCCCAGCCCTGCAAACGCATCTGTTGGCCCAACGGCAATTCGATCGGTCCGGCCGGTGTGAGCGTCAACCGAAGCGGCGGCACAATGACTTCGACCGGCGCCGAGGCCCGATGGCCCGCGAAGTAGACCCCCAATGCCTGCGGCACACTCGGATCGGTCGGCATCACGCCGCGCAGTTCGAGCAGCCACGGATCGAGATCGACGTAGCGAGGCGACGGTGTTTCGTCGATTCCCAACAGGTCGGCAGAGATCTCGACCTTGCGCAGTCCGGCATCGCTCCGGATGTGCGCGAGAATCCGGGCGCGCACCGTATCGTCCAGCGGCACGACGATCCGGCCCGGATCGACCTGGATCGACAGGAACTCGGCCGTCGTGATCGTTACGCCGACCGTGCGACGTTGGTTGCCTTGGGCCACTTCGACGTCGACCTGGCCCTCGGCCCGAGCGATCAGCCGGTTCTCGGCCGTGACTTCCACCAACGACGGGTCGGGACTGCTGACGTGTACCGGAGCGTCGCTCGGCGAGAGGATGCTCAGATCGGTGATCTGGCCCACGACCATTTCGAGTTTCTCGGGCGCGACGCTCAAGCGGTCCAGACCCGGCAACAAGGCGACGTCGAACGGGATGTCGGCGGCCAGTGTTTCGTTGAAGGTGGCAGCCAGCCGGCCGCTGCCGACCTGCCGGCCCTTGATGTGACGTGCCTCGACCTTGGCCAGGTAGTTCGGCTGCACGTTGGTCGACAGTCGGGAGGATTCCAGGACGGAGTAGCGCTCGTCGTCGGCCGAGACGGCGTCGATCCGCAACTCGCTGGCGCAACCCGCGCCGATCGGCAGCGGATCGATCGCCAATTCGAGTGCCTTCATTTCGATTTCGGCGACAGAGACCGTGGCCGTGGCATTGAGATACTCGGTCTGGCCATCGGCCCGATATCGGGCAGCAACCGTTGTATTTCCTTCGCCGAGCCCTTCGAGCAGCCCGTCGTACGCGTAGACGATACCGTCGTTCTGAGCGGTCCACTCGGCCGCGTCGGTCAGATCGACTTCGGCCCCGTCGTCGTAGGTGCCGACCAGTTTCAGTCGGGCGGTGGTGCCGATACCCAGTTCGACGTTGCCCGGCTCGATCGCGATCTTCTTCGGATTACCTCGCACGCCGGAGACCAGCGTGACTTTCGTGGTCAGGTCGCCCATACGGAAGCGGATATACGTCGTACCCGGCCCGACCAACAGCGCGGCCGCAGCCATCTGGTCGTAGCTGGCAACGGCCGGATCGAGCACAATGCCGACGGCCTGACTCGTGACGTCCTCCGCTAAGAACGGAAAGAGCCCCACGTTGACGATCTTCAGCTCGACACGACCGCCGACCGGCCCGGTGTAGGTGCCGGGTGTGGCCACCAGACGATTGGGATGCAGATACCAGTAAACGCCCCCGCCGACCAACAGCAGCAAGAGCAGCAGGACCAGGGCATTGCGTTCGAAGTGGCTCTTCTTCTTCGTCCCCGAGGCATAAGCGGCCGCACAACAGGGACACTTGGGGCTCTGCTTCGGACGACGCACGAACAGCAGATTGCAGTCCGCCTCGCCGCAGACGACCGAGGTGGCCGGTTCCTGGTCGGCCCGTTGGTAGCCCCAGCACCAGATCAATCGCCAGTTGCCATGCACGTCGCGATACTTGAAGAAGTAGCAGTCGAGGTCCGTCCGGCCCGGGTCGTCGACCAGCGCGTCGAACGACCGGCGGATCATCTTCTTGACGGCCCGTTCGGTGGGCGTTTCCGGCTTGGCCTTTTCGATCCGGTCCTTCAGATTGGCCAGGTCCTGCTTCAGCGTCTTCTTGAGATCCTCGTCGGTGGCCGGTTGGCAAGCGACCTCTTCAAGCCGACCGCCACGATCGTCTCGCACGAAGAAATTGACGGACTCCCCCTCCCAGGAGGGCTCTGCCAGCATGCCACCGAGCCAGCGGAAGAGAATCTTGGCATTGGCGCCCGACTTGTCGAGCATCGGGACACCCGGCTCCAGCGCGACGGGCCGAAAGTCCTTGGCTTCGTCGGACAGGTCGAGACGCATGAATCGTGTGGCCATGGTTCAATCCCGCCGGAAAGTAGTGTCCGAGCCTCGGAGCCCACGCGAGGCACGCACCAAGCTTGTGCTATGTTACGACTTATCGTCACATGCGCATATAAGAGAAGAGTCGAGCCCCATGCCTCTTTCTCAGTTCCTATGCAATCCAAGTTGCCGCTGGCATGCGACATCTGGAATCCTCGGAATCTAACGTCAAGATTTCTTGGCATTCCGCGCACCTCGTTAATAATAGGTCGAAGGCGCAGTTTGGGCTAATTAAGTTGCGTGGAAGGTATGCTGCGAACGGCAGTAATGACACCACATTGGGGGGTAGCAATGCGCCTACCCGACCGCGCGCGGCCGCCCCCACCTAAACCTTATCGGGATTCTGCCGGGTGGATATTCCGTGTCGCGCGCGTGATTCACCCAGCGTTTGGGGGGGGAGCCGCGGAGCTTGCTCCGCGCTGTGAAGTGCTCGACGCTGTCCGTACTTCACAGCGCGGAGCAAGCTCCAGCGGCTAACGAGGATCCGACGGTGGGCTAACTGAACTGTGGGACCGGCAGACGTTCTCCGTCGCGGGTTGCCGATTGGTGGGCGACGATGCCGGGGATGGTCATGGCCAATGCCTCGTAGACGTCGACCAGCGGCCGACGGTCCTCGAGGATCGCGGTGACGAATTCGTTCATCAAAAGCCCGTGCGATCCGCCGTGGCCGCCTGGAGGAACTCCCGGCGGCAGTGGCGGCCGAGTGATGTTGGGCAACTGCTTGGCAAGCCCCTGATACTGCGTGCCGTTGACGCAGCCGAACTCTCCGAACACGCGTCCACTTTCGCTGTAGATCGACTTCAACGACCACGACACGGACATTCGACTCGAAGCACCTTCGCTCGTTTCGAACAGGGCGGTCTCGGTCGAGAACGGGTTTCGGTAAGGGTTGGCATCGGCCGCGTGATAGGGCAATCGACCTTCGCTGCCGATGCACGAGACATGGGTCAGCCGCTTGCCGGTGACGCCCACGTAGTAGGCCGTTGCGTGCGTTGGATACCACATCGGCGGGACACCTCGCCGCCACTGCTTGTAGGAAGGGGTCGGCTCCTTCGAGGCGTGGTAGTGGTGGTACTCGCCCTCGGAGAAGAGCAGTTTGCCCAGACCGTCGGCGTGATAGATGGTTCGCATCGCGTGGCAGTCGGCCCGAAAGCAACTCGTTTCGAACATCATGTACTTCATGCCCGTCTTCTTGACGGCCTCGACGAGTCGATGGCCGTCGTCGATCGATCCGAACGTGGCGGGGACGGCGTGTGCCACGTGCTTGCCGTGGTTGAGCACCTCGATACAGTGTCGGGCATGGCTGGGCGCGTCGGTTGCCAGGAAGACGGCCTCGATCGAGTCATCCTTGACCAACGTTTCCAGCGAGGGATACGATTTCTCGCATCGGCAGGCTTGCATCAGCCCGGCGCACCGATCGGGGAAGAGATCGCTGACGGC
>JAZFUB010000544.1:0-5247 GCA_036447015.1 Thermoguttaceae bacterium
CCCGACAGCCTTCCAACCCGGGTGTATCATTTTGCTGCAACTGGTTCAATTCCGCCTGCAATAGTCAGACGAATCGCGTATACTGCCTTGCCTTGAGGATCTCGCTGTGTGAACCGTACGATGGGCCTCCGAGCCCGTCGACAATACGGGATCGACGACAATACGGGATCGACGACAATACGGGATCGACGGGGATACGGGATCGACGGGCTCGGAGGCCCATCGTACACAAGCTCTCGAACGGAATTCGGTGGTTGTTTACGACTGAGGAGTCTTCCATTGCCACCCGATGCGTCTCTTTTGCCCGCCGAAGCCGACGAGGTGCTCCTTGCGGTCAATCCCAAGGCCGGTGCCCGAAGTTCTCAGCAGCGGGTACGGTGTCTCGTCGACATGCTCGAAGCAGAGGGCTACCAGGCCCGGGTCCTCGACGACCTCGACCGGATCGCCGCGACGGCCAACCAGAGCTATGCCCGAGGGCGGCTTCGGGCGCTGATTGGCGTGGGTGGCGATGGCACTGCCGCCGAATTGGTGAACCGAACGCAGCCCGGGCTGCCGATCACCCTTCTGCCGGCTGGCAACGAGAACCTGCTGGCGAGGCACTTGGGCCTGGATCCGGAGCCGGCTTCCGTTTTTCGGGTGGTCAAGGAGGGCGTCCTGTCGAAACTCGACGCCGCCAGGGCCAACGAGCGGATTTTCCTGCTGATGATCGGCTGTGGGTTCGATGGAGAGGTCGTCCGGCGTGTGCATCAGCGACGAACGGGTCACATCCGCAGCCGAAATTACGCGAAACCAATCCTCGAGACGATCCGTAGTTACGAATATCCCCGAATGCGTGTATATTGGAACGGGCAAGCGGAAGATGAGCAACCCGATCCGCTCGACGCCAGGTGGCTGTTTGCGTTCAACGTGCCCTGCTACGGAGGTGGGATGCAACTGGCCCCCAAAGCCGATGCCCGGGACGGATTGTTGGACATCTGTGCGTTCGGCGGCGGGTCGTGGTGGCACGCCTTGCGGTACGTGACGGCCACGTACATGCACCGGCACGAGCGGCTGGCCGACTGTACGACGTGCCGCATCGGCCGCCTGCGAATTACTTCCGATGCCAGGGTGCCCTATCAATTGGACGGCGATCCGGGCGGATTCCTTCCGGTCGACGTCGAGGTGTTGCCCGAACGTCTCACGATGATCGTGCCGGCGACAACCGTGTCCTGATTCCTACATACCCCGAACCCCGAACCTATCGTGCCCGAAAACCCCGTAACGATCGGACCTTACCGATGTGGCCGTGGCCAACCCTTGCTGGTCATCGCCGGTCCATGCGTGATCGAAAACGAGTCGCTGACGCTGTCGATCGCCGGGCAACTCGAACGGATCGCGACGGAGTTGTCGATCCCGTTGATCTTCAAGGCCTCGTTCGACAAGGCGAACCGTACCAGCGTGCAGTCGTATCGTGGTCCGGGCATTGAGGCGGGATTGGCGATCCTCCGACGCGTCAAAGAGGCAACCGGTCTGCCGGTCACCACCGACATCCATGAGCCACAGCAGGCGGCCCCGGTGGCCGAGGTCTGCGACGTGTTGCAGATTCCCGCCTTCCTCGCCCGACAGACCGACCTGTTGGTGGCTGCGGCCAAGACGGGCCGCGCCGTCCATGTCAAGAAGGGCCAGTTTCTGGCTCCTTGGGACATGAAGCACGTGGTCGACAAGCTTGCGGCCTCCGGTTGCCGTGATATCCTCGTCTGCGAGCGGGGAACGTTCTTCGGCTACGGGCGACTCGTCAACGACATGCGGGCCATCCCACAGATGCAGTCGCTTGGCGTGCCGGTGATCTTCGACGCCACGCACAGTGTCCAAGAGCCGGGCGGACTGGGCCCGACGACCGGCGGGAATCGGGCCATGGTCGAGCCGCTGGCCCGAGCTGCAACCGCGGTCGGCGCCGATGGACTTTTCTTCGAAACCCATCCGAATCCCGAGGATTCGCCCAGTGACGGCCCGAACATGATTCCACTGGATCAGATGGCCGGACTCTTGCGGCGTCTGCTGGCCATTCGTCAAACCGTGGAGACACTTCGGTGAACACGATCTTTGCAAACATTCGCTCCTTCGTGTCCCTTCACCGGGTTTTGTCCCGGTTTCTCATCGGGAGTTTTCTGTTGACGGTGGCCTTGCTGGTGATGTTCGGCCATGGCGGCTGCAGCAATTCGTCGACGCCGATCGGCGAAGGCGGTCCCACCGATGCGGAAATCGTCGGCCAGTACGAAGGCGATCTGCTTACTTATGCCATCGACAACTTGAATCGGCTGGAGGAATTCGACACGGGCACGGTCCTTCCGCAGATCATCGACCGGCTGAACCAATGGGCGCAGACGCAGGAGATGCCGGCCGACTGGACACTCGATCCGCTGATCGCGGCGCTTCCCGAGCCGCTGGCCGAGATGCCCGCCGTGGGGGACCTCGACAAGCCGGAGTTCGCCTGGCATGACGGTGCGGCGTTGCAGGAGGCCATCTGGATGCGCGACCTTGCCGGTTGGGTCGCCGGAGATCAGACCGACGACATCGGCCGAGCAAAACGGCTGTTCGATTGGACGGTGCGCAACATCCAATTGAGGCCACGATTCTTCACGGCGACCGACGGCAGTAAGATACTCGTGCGGCAAATGCCCTGGGAAACCTTGCTGCTGGGCCAGGGCACGCCGTTGGATCGGGCCTGGGTCTTCATCCTCCTTGCCCGGCAATTGGGGCTCGATGTGGCCCTGATTGCGGTGATCGATTCGACCGACGCGGACAATCCGGAGGATTCGCCTTCGCGAACCTGGGTTGCGGCGCTCAACAGCGGCGGCAAACTGTATCTGTTCGAACCGGTGCTGGGTCTGCCGATCCCGGCTCCCGACGGCATTCGCCTGGATGAAGACGGGCAATTGGACATCCGGCCCGCCACACTCGCCGAAGCGGCCGGCGATCCGAGCGTTCTGCGCCGGTTGGACATCGACGACGAAGACCGCTATCCGATCCGCCCGGCCGACCTGGAACAACTCGAGGTGCTGATCGAAGCCTCTCCGTCCTACTTGGCCCATCGGATGAAGCTCCTCGAATCGCGTCTGGCCGGCAAGAAGAAGGTCGTGCTCACCACCGACGCGACGGCCCAAGCGGAGCGTTGGAAAGCCTTTGCGCGGATAGCCCGGGCAAGACTCTGGCTGGTTCCCTACGAGACGATTCGCCAACAGGCGGTCGAGGACCCGCAACTGCTACGCCGGCGGCTGGCTGCCTTAGCGCCTTTCCAGATGGTTGCCCGGGCGGTCCTGTGGAAAGGACGCGTCCGCCACCTGAAAGGAACGCTTATCGGTGAGATCGGTGAGAAGAGTGCAACCTACTATTATCAATCGGCGCGGACTTCGAACCAAGAACTTCGCAGTGCCGAAAGGACGCTCTTGGCCCGGTATTACGAGGCCGCCAAACAGCTCAACGCACAGAGGGACCAAGCCGCGCGGATGACTGAAGAACAGCTTCAGGCGAGGGCTCGGCAGGAAACGGCTGCCGAACTCTCAATGCTCATTCGGGCCGAGCAAAACGCCAGCTTCTGGATGGGACTGATCGCTTACGAACGCGGCACCGACAGTTCCTACGACTCGGCAATCGACTACTTCACGAAGCGAACGCTGGACGCCTCGCCCAACGGGCCGTGGACCCACGCGGCAAAATACAACCTCGCGCGTACCTACGAGGTCGTCGGCGAGCCTGAGAAGGCCGTCGAGCGGTATCAGCTCGATACGACGTCGCCGAGCTACTTCGGCAACCTCCTGCGGGCACGGTGGCTAAGGTCCTTGCAGCCTGCCTCCGACACGCCCGAGCCGGGCACCCCAGTCGAGCAACCGGACCTCGAAATCCCGGAGCCGAAATTGGAGATCCCCGAACCGGCAGTCGAAATCCCCGACCGGGAGGACGACGCTGCCGAGCCGGAAGACACGAATCCGTAACACGACTATCCGTCCATTGAAAAAGTACACGTTAACCCGAAACCACACAACCAGGTGCATCATGAAACGATCGATCCTTTGCCTTGTGGCGTTGAGCCTGTTGGCCGGCCTGCAACCGGCGACCGCCTTCGAGCTGTCCGATTTTGTCCTCCAAAAGTCAATTGACCTTCTGGAGGCGCCCCCCTCGGAAGATCCCCAAGATTTCTCCGGCGTGACGATGGTCGTCGGCGCCAACGGCCAGCGGCGAATCTTCATCGTCGACAACAAGACGGTGAGCGTCTACGAGTACGATCTCAACGGTAAGTATCAGCGGACGATTCGAGGCGAGGGGTTCGACGACTTTGAAGGCATCGTCTACCTCGGCAACGACAAGTTCGCTATCGTCGAGGAAAGACGCGCGGAAATCAGCATCGTGACCATCGACGCGACAACCACGTCGATCGACAAGGAAGATGCCCAAGTCATCAAACCCCGGTTGGCCGCGGACGGCTCCTCGTTGAATCCCGGCAACACGAATTCGGGCCTCGAAGGTCTCGGCTACGATGCCAAGCGGAACGTTCTTTACGTGGTCAAGGAAAAAGACAGCCGCCAGCTCTATGAAGTCCAAATCGACGGCGAACCCGGCGCGGCGACGCTCTTGGGCGGGCCGACCAAGGCGCTGAAGGCCGAGCTGGACGACTTCGCCGGCCTGCATTTCGATAACGCCTCGCAGGACTTCTTCGTCATCAGCCACGAGAGCAATTGCGTTGCCCGGATCGGACCCACAGGACCGTGCCGAGGGATTTTGAAAGTCAACGGCAGGCAGGTCGAGGGAGTCACGCTTTCGCCCGACGGGGTCGACCTGGTCATCGTGGGCGAAGCGCGACAGTTCGTCCACTATCGGCGGCCGCAGACCGAGCAGACGAATCAGACCGAGCCGACCGAACCGGTGAATCAGACGGAGCCGGCCGAGCCGGTGAGTCAGACGGAGCCGGCCGAACAGGTGAATCAGACGGAGCCGGCCGAACCGGTGAGTCAGACGGAGCCGGCCGAACCGGTGAGTCAGACGGAGCCGACCGAACAGGTGAATCAGACGGAGCCGACCGAACAGGTGAATCAGACGGAGCCGGCGAATCAGACCGGCGATGCCACGCCACCGTCCCTGATACTGTGGTGTCTCGTAGCGGTGGTCGCAATGTTTGCCATCGCGACACCAGTCTGCCTTGTCTTGTGGATACGAAAAGGCTAGTGCTTTGTCAACATTCAAGATTTGGGGAGCCGGTCCCACCGACCGCCG
>JAZFUB010000545.1:0-4856 GCA_036447015.1 Thermoguttaceae bacterium
GTGTCGATCGGCGATGCCGGATTCGTCTTGGGTACCACCGTGGCGGAACAACTGCGCACGTTCGCCGGAGAACTCTTTCGGCTCGATGACCATCTCGACCGACTGCAACAAGCCTTGCAGATCGTCGGCGTCGATCCGGGCATGACGCTGGATGAACTGGGAAGAATCGGCCGAGAACTGGTCGCGCGAAACCATCGACTCTTGGCACCGGGTGACGATCTGGGGCTCTCGATCGTCGTTACGCCGGGCCCCTATCCGACCTACGGTGGGCCCGTGTCCGCGGAGCCGACGGTCTGCCTGCACACGTATCCCCTGCCCTTCCGCCTTTGGGTCCAACAGTACGGTCGCGGCCAGTCGCTGGTGACCACCGACGTTCGCCAAGTTTCTTCGAAATGCTGGCCACCCGAGTTGAAATGCCGCAGCCGCATGCACTATTACCTGGCCGATCGCAGCGCCGCGGCGATCGAGCCGGGCGGCAGAGCACTGCTGCTGGACGACGACGGTCTGGTTACCGAAACTTCGACCGCGAATATCCTCGTCTTCAGGTCCGATGAAGGCCTGATCTCGCCACCGGCGGCGAAGATTCTTCACGGCATCAGCCTGGCCGAGGCGTTCGAGTTGGCCAAGACGCTCGGAGTCACCGTCGTCCAGCGCGATCTGACGCCCCAGGACGTGGCCACGGCCGACGAAGTGCTGCTGGGAAGCACCCCGCTGTGTCTACTGCCGGTCACGCGTTTCAACGGCCGACCGATCGGCGACGGCAAGCCGGGCGATCTCTTCCGCCGATTGCTCGACGCCTGGAGCGAGTCGGTCGGAGTCGATATCGTCGCTCAGGCAGAGCAATTCGCGGAAAGACGCTGACACGTCACGACATTCGAGGTTGGTGGTTTCATGCCGGGTGCCCAGTAAACTAGTAAAAACTGCCTAGAGTGTCAATATCCTGTCCCGTTTACGTCCTTGTGGTTGCGTGCCCTTGGGCCGCTTGCAACGGTGTCGGGCGATGGGTATCTTGAAGGGCGATCCGCTTGACTCCCCCATATCGACCCGTCCACGGAGTGCGTACCATGATCCAGTTCAGTCGTCGCAGTTTCCTGCACGCCGCGTCTGCCGCCGGCCTGGGCGGCGTCGGCCTTTCGATCGCTTCACGCCGGGCGGCCGCCGAGGACGCCGCGCCGCGGCGGAAGTTTACCATGTGCCTCGCCTGCGGCCCGATCGGTGTGCGGGCCGATCCGCGCGAGACGCTCGCCTTGGCCGAACAATACGGCTTCGAATCGGTCGACCCGTCGATCGGGTTCCTGATGCGGCTTTCCGAGGCCGAGTTGGAACAGGTCGACGCCGAGTTGAAACAGAAGAAGCTGGTGTGGGGGGCCGCCGGACTGCCGGTCGACTTCCGCCGCGACGAGGCCGGTTTCAAGGCGGGCCTCGATCAGTTGCCCGAGACGGCCAAGCGGCTGCAACAGGCGGGCATTACACGGATCGCAACCTGGTTGATGCCCAGCCATCAGACGTTAACCTACACGGCCAACTTCCGCCAGCATGCCCGGCGGTTGCGCGAGACGGCCAAGGTGCTCGGCGACCACGGCCTGCGACTGGGATTGGAATACGTCGGCCCGAAGACGTCGTGGACCCGGACGCAGCACCCGTTCATCCACACGATGGCCGAAATGAAGGACCTGATTGCCGAGATCGACCTCGACAACGTGGGCTTCCTGTTGGACAGTTGGCACTGGTACACGGCCTCCGAGACCGAGGCAGACCTGCTCACGCTGACCAACGGGGACATCGTCTGCTGCCACCTGAACGACGCCCCGGCCGGGATTCCCGTCGACCAGCAGCAGGACAACAGCCGCGAGTTGCCGTGCGCGACCGGGGTCATCGACATGAAGGCGTTTCTCGGCGCGCTGGTGAAGATCGGCTACGACGGCCCGGTGCTGATCGAACCGTTCTACCGTCCGCTTCGCGAAATGCCGAAAGAAAAGGCCCTGGCCGTCACGGCCGCCGCAATGAAGAAGGCGATCGCGTTGGTCGAGTAGACGTTGCGGAAAACGCGACAATAAGGGGAGCGATTGATATGCATACCGCCAATCTTCTTCTGCTGGCCGCGTTGTGTGGCACGGCCGCGGCCGAGGACAACCTGCTCGATAACGGCGACTTCGAGGCGGGCCTGGCCGGTTGGAACGAACTGTGGACGCGGACGCCCGGCGGTCGGCTCGCGCTGCAATCGTCTCAGAGCCACGGCGGACGCCAATCGGTCCGCATTGTCCATGCCGGCTCGGAGGACTGGAGCTTCGAGCGCACCGAGCGGATCGAAGTGGAGGAAGGTCAGATCTACGAGCTTCGCGGCTGGGTGCAGGTCGCCGGAGAGGGCAATGCCACGCTCTGTGTGACGCTCCGCGATCGAGACGACCGGCCGACCGATTGGGCCTTCGGCGGCGTGACGGCCCGCGCAACCAGGACACCGGCGACCGATGGCTGGAAGCTGCTACGCTCGCGGTTCATCATCACACCGGGTGCGAAGACGATCACGCCGCGTCTGATCGGCAACGGGCCGTCGCAGGTGAGGTTCGACGACGTGTCGCTTTCGCTACGGGGGACGCTGGCCGAACTGCGGGCAAAAGACCTGCCCGCGACGCTCGCCGCCTCCAGCGATACGCTGGACGTCACGCTCGACGTGGCCGGCGGGTCGCTGTCGGTCTCCGATCGCCGCACGAAGCGGACGTGGGCCCAACGGCCGGCCGATCGCATGGTGGTTCTCGATGCCCGGCCGGCCGACGACGGATTCACCCTCGAACTGCTCGAACCGACGGCGATGCTGCGGCTAAAGGCCGTGATACGGCTCGATAACGAACGGCCCGAGATCACCGTCGAATTGTCGGCCACCGGTCCCCAGGCACGCGCGGTAACGTTCCCACCGCCGTTCGACAGTGAAGGGGGCCAGTTTCTGGTGATACCGGTCAACGAGGGGATCAGCTATCCGGTCGACGACCAGACGCTTTCGCCGATGTACTACCACCTCTTCGGCGGCCACGGCCTGTGCATGGCGTGGTACGGGGTGACCGACGGAACGCGGGCCGCGATGACGATCGTCGAGACGCCCGACGACGCGGCCGTCGGCGTGCCGCGGCTCGACGGGCGACTGTGCCTGGCCCCGCAATGGCTGCCGCAAAAGGGAACGTTCGGCCCGGCACGGCGGCTTCGCTACGTCTTCTTCGACGACGGCGGCTACGTGGCCATGTGCAAGTATTACCGCCGGCACGCCCGGCAGATCGGGCTGCTGAAGACGTTGGCCGAGAAACGGGCCAAGAACCCCGATGTCGATCGGTTGATCGGGGCGGTGAACGTTTGGTGTTGGGACCACGATCCGGTCGCCGTTTGCCGCCGCCTGCAATCGCTGGGCATCGAACGGATTCTCTGGAGCCATCGGGCCGAGCCGGAGGTGCTCGGGCGGCTCAATGCCCTGGGCGTGTTGACCAGCCGCTACGACATCTTCCAGGACACGATGAACCCGGAGGTTTTTCCGAAGCTCCACGGCGTGCATCCCGACTGGACCACCGAGGCCTGGCCCGGGGACCTGATGCGCGGAGCCGACGGCGACTGGACGCGCGGTTGGCGCGTGCGTGGCAAGGACGGCGAGATGTATCCTTGCGGCACGCTCTGCGATCGGCAGGCGGTCGAGTACGCACGGCGCCGGGTGTCCGAGGAACTGAAGACGCATCCGTACGGCTGCCGGTTCATCGACACGACGACCGCCACCCCTTGGCGGGAGTGCTACGACGAAGACCATCCGATGACCCGATCCCAGAGTCGACACTGGAAGATGGAGTTGTTGCGAGTCATCAGCGAGCAATGCGGACTGGTCACCGGCAGCGAGACGGGCCACGAGGCGGCCGTTCCCTTCGTGCACTATTTCGAGGGGATGCTCAGCCTGGGCCCCTATCGTGTGCCCGAGGCGGGACGGCGGATGATCGAACCGTGGGACGAGGTGCCCGATCGCGTGGCCAAGTTCCAGACGGGCCATTTCTACCGGCTCCCGCTTTGGGAACTGGTCTATCACGATTGCGTCGTGGCCGGCTGGTATTGGGGCGACTACAACAACAAGCTGCCGAGCCTCTGGGACCGCCGCGACCTGTTCAACGCACTGTACGGCACGCCGCCGATGTTCATGTTCAACACGAGCATCTTCGGGCAACATCAAGACCGCTTCGTGGCCAGTTACCAAACGGCCACGCCGGTCGCCCGGGCCACCGGCTACAGGGAGATGCTCTCGCACCGCTGGCTGACGCCGGATCACGCGGTGCAACAGACGCGTTTTGCAGGCGGGGTGACGGTGACGGTCAATTTCGGCCCGCAACCTTACAAAATGGACGACGCAGCGATGCTCGGGCCGCTATCGCATCGCGTCGAAGGAATGACTCCGGCCAAGAAGTGACTTGGCCCGACCTGCTCCAAAACTGGGTCATGACCGAGTTTTAGCCGAGGGCCCGTTGCCCCGCTGCGTGCGAGGATTCGCGGGTCGGATCTTGAACTCGGGCGTCCGTTTGTATCGACGGATCGGGCAACGCCATTTCTAACGAATATCCGTACGGGCATATCACCCTGCTGGGGGGCGGTGGATCCCGGAACATTTGACCGGGAGCGGTTTGGAACCAAGATTTACTTGTAGCCTGAATCGGCCCCGGCCGCTGCGACGATTCGGGTATCCTAGTCCTCCACCGCTCGAAGCATCGGGAAATCGGCAATGCGCAATCCGTCTGCCGCCAAACAGGTCTCTTCTCGCCGAGGCGTCTCGGTGGTTCTGGCCGTGCTGGTGACCGTCGGCGTGCTTTTCTTGGCGACGATCGTCTCGGACTTCGGGT
>JAZFUB010000546.1:0-8653 GCA_036447015.1 Thermoguttaceae bacterium
CCTGGTCGGCCAGTTTGTCGATATTCGGGGTGGGATTGACCGATTTCAGCCAGCCGTTGTAGGCGCCGATGGCGTGCGGCGCATGGTCGTCGGAAAAAATGAACACGATGTTGGGACGTTCCGCAGCCATCAAGGGAGCGGCGAGCAGCGCGACACAAAAGGCGATCGATAGTCGGGCAAGGTGGATACGCATGGCGAAACTCCGCAAGGGCGTGAGGTTATTGCGAAAAAGGGGACTGGCTCCGTCGACGAAAGGTGTTGCGGTGGCAAGTCGTATTGCCGACGGTGCCTGTCCCCTTTTTCGGGCGTGACACTGGGGGCACCGTGGAAAAAGGGGACAGGCACCGAGCCGGGGATATTTTCCGCGGCTTTGGAATCTATGCAGGCTCGGAGCCAGTCCCCATTTTCCACTCCACGGTTAGGGTGCGGTACTTTCGATAAACGCCCGATATTGCTTGTCGAGTTCGTCGAAACTGCTGCCGGTCAACTCGGCCAGCGTGCCCGGCGTGTCGCGGCCCGCGTAGACGGTCGAGAGGTAGGAGACCAGTGCGTCGCGGTAGCGGCCCTCTTCGTAGTATATCAGAAAATGCGTCAGGCCGGCTGCCTGGCTGTAGAGCGTGGCGATGCGAGGATCGGTTTGCAACCGCTGCACGTTGTAGCCGGCCAACTCTTGAAGTGGGACGTAGAACTTGCTCTCGAGCAGCCGATATCGGGCTGCATACATGCGATGGTCGTCCAACCCGCCGAGCACGTAGTAGCCGTTCTCCTCGTGCAACGATTCCATGTAGAGCGCGATGCCTTCGACGATCCAGAAATTCGCCCGGCTGCCGATGCCCGGCGGTACCGGTCGGGTCTGGTGGAACAGTTGATGGGTCGCCTCGTGGTAGAGGGTCCGATCGTCGTAATCCTCGCCCGCGAAGAAGTACGCACGCCGCGTTTGGTCGACGTAGACGCCGATCGACACACCGATGTTCGGCATCGACGCGCGCAGCGCTCGGTTGTAGTCGTCGCGGTTGCGGAAGTAAACAACGTCGTAGTGCGGCGGGCGGTTGCGCCGAGCACGCCCGTCGAACAGCGCGATCACGTCGGCGGCCGAGGCATAGTAACGGATGAAGATCTGCTGCCAGATCCGTTTCAGCCGCTCGAGTTTCACGCCCAAGGCGACGGCCGCTTCGATACTGTGGTTCGTGCGGATCGTGTAGTGCTCGGTCTGAATGTCCCAGCCGGAATGGATGTCGGCGTGCAGTCGGGCGTCCTCCTCGGCCGAAACCCAACGGCCGCTGGTGTAACGCATGCCCTGTTCGTAGCGCGGCACGTGCGACTTCGGCAGCCAACCGAACTTCTCGTGCCAGACCTGCCCCGAGCGCAATCGCCGAACCTCCTCGCCCGTACGCCATTGGCCACGATACTCTTGATAGCCCAACACACGGCGAACCGGCTCGTGATCCGGATTGAAACGAATGGCCACCAGGACCAGATCGAAGGCCAGCGACGCCCGACCGGCGCGGACCGCCCGTCGGGCAAGGTCGTAGAGCGCGTCGGCCTGCTCGTGCCGCAAGCGAGTCAGCCGCCGGTCGAACTCCAACACGTCGGCCGACGCGTCGGCGGGCCGTTTCGCCGGGCCGACCTCTTTCGGCAAGATCTTGACGTAGAGCTTATACGGATCGCGTGGGCCGAGCACGCGGCGAGTTTCCGTCGCCTGTCGGTTCAGCCCTTGGGTTTCGCACCATGCGGCCAACTCTTCGATTTCGGCGGCCTGCGCGGCCTTCAACTGCTGGGCTGCCCGATAGAGTTCGTCGGCCGCGCCGCAGGGCAACGCGCCGCGACTCAGCCCGGCGGCGACCAAGATGGCAATCAGGGCGGCACGGTGCGGCGATCGTGTTCGGTCGGCAGAGGGCACGAGCAGTTCCGTCGCGGGTGTCGGTGGATCGAATCGTTATGCTCCATTGTAGCACGATTGTCAACCGACGCTTCCGTCAGCCCCGAAGAGGCGCCACAAGCGTCGAGATCGATGTCTCCAACTCCTTCACCGGGCCGCTGTGGTAAATCACAGGGCGACTACATAAGCCCACCTGAACGGTTGCACTCCAGCGAATCGCGTGCTGGAATCACCTCCATCGGGTGGCTCATCACAGCCAGAGATGCAGCCGATCGCCCAGCATGTCGGGCAAGACCTTGCGCACCCGGTTCTCGATCTGTCGCGAATGGTAACGGGTGCTGAAGTGGCCGGCGATGATCAGTTCGTTTTCGAAGCGGTCGCGACGCTCGATCAGGTCGTCGAGGTGCATGTGGCCGAATTTGTGGATCTTGTCTTTGCGGTGGCTCGGCGCGACGAACGTCAACTCCATGATCAGCACCTCCGCGCGAAACATCGCCTCGCAGGCATCCAGCCCGGCCGGTGCGCTGTCGCCCAAATAGGCCAGCTTCGGCATGCGGATCTCGTTGGTCACGTCGGTGCCGCCGAGGCGCAGGTCGCGGATCTGCTCGCCCGAGAGGTCTTGGTACTCGGCCTTGAGTTTTCGACGCCGCTGCCAGACGACGAAGCCGAAGGACGGCACCGTGTGGGTCGTGGCCGAGACGGTTACGACGTGCTCGCGCGATAGCTCGATCTCGTCGCCCGACGCGATGGGAATCAACTCGCACGGCAGCCGGCCGCGATCCAACCGGCTGAACAGGCGCAGGATCCGACGGACCGGCTCGACGGCCATCTCGGGTAGGTAGATCGTCGGGGGATCCATCTTCATCATCCGACGCCGGGCCACGTAGACCGGCAGCGCGACGAGATGGTCCATGTGCGCATGCGAAACGAACCAGGTCGACGTGCCCATGAAAGACCAGGGCTGGCCGCCCAGGTCGAAACCGAGCTTCAACTCCGGGATCCGCCAGTACGTCTGTACGGCCGCCCGGGAGTAGCCCTCAATCGTCAGATCCTTGTGCGTGAGTGTTTTGACCGGCAGGTTGTTGATCATGAAGTCGTCTGCCGTCCTCCCGCGTGATCGTAGTTGTCGACGTTCGACAGATCCAGAGGCTCGGTGCTCTCGAGATTGGGGAAGATCCAGATCTCGCTGAACAGGTCGTTTTGCTCGACGCGGATGCGGTGGTGACGGGTCAGCTCGAGGACGGCCAGAAAGATGCCGACCAGCGAGGAACGGTGCATGGTGGGGTCGAACAGATCGCTGAAGGTAAGCTGCCCCTGTTTCAACAGCCGGTCGTGGATGCGGCTCATGTAAACGTGGATCGGCGTATCGTCGTAGACGATGTTCGAGGGCTTGGCTGCCTCGGTGTCGCGGATGATCCGGCCGAACGCGCTGACGAGGTCCCAAAGTTCGACCTCCTGGATCGGCTCCTCGGCCAAATCTCTGCGGCGCGGCGGCAGATCGTTCGACTGGCGCCGGTAGTGCTGCTGCCAACTACGGCCCCGTTCTTCGAGGATGCTTGCCGCATCACGATATTTTTTGTACTCCATCAGCCGGCGAACCAACTCCTGCCGAGGATCGTCCATTTCGTCCTGGACCTCGTCGCTTCGCGGAAGCACACGCTGCGACTTGATCTCGATCAGCGTGCTCGCCAAGGCCAGGAAATCGCCCACGGCGTTCACATCGAGCCGCTCGAGAACGGTCAAATAGGCGAGGTACTGGTCCGTGATCAGCGCAATGGGGATCTCGGTAATCTCGACCTCGTGCTTCCGCACCAGGTAGAGCAGCAGGTCCAGCGGACCTCGGAACATGTTCAGATCAACGCGAAAATCCATAATTCCAGTCTACCGGCATCGAGCCGTTTCGACGAGTGGTGCGGCGGCCGTCTGGTTCGAACGGGGGGGGTTGTGGGATATCTTGCCAATCGTCGCCGTGCCGGCGACGGCTAAACGGCCTGAGACATGACCCTCTTTGGGGTCATGTCATTTGGGAGAATCCCCCTAATTCCCCCTACCGTCAGTTTCGTCCAGGCGGTGCGATCGACTTGAGGCTTGTCCTAACCAACTTTCTGCTATAGACTTGCCGCACGCAGGCCATTCACCGAAGGAGCCGACCGTGGCACACGAACAGATCTGGGCCCCATGGCGGTTGGGATACATCCTGGGCGACAAGAAGCTTCCCGAGCCGGAAAAACCGCTCGAACTGCTCCCAGGGGCCGATCCCGAGTGCTTCCTCTGCCAATGCGTGGGCGATTCGAACGATCGAGAGCGGCTGACGGTCCAGCGTGGCGAGCGGGTGATTACGGTGCTGAATCGTTACCCCTACAACAATGGACACCTCCTTGTGTCGCCCCAAAAACATCATAGTCGGCTCGATCAACTGGATGAACCGACGCAGATCGAGATTGCCCGGATGATTACCCGAATGGTTGCCGTCCTGGAGAAAGCGATTTCCCCCCAGGGGTTCAATATCGGGCTGAACCTGGGCGAAGCCTCCGGGGCCGGTCTGCCGGGCCATCTGCACTGGCACGTCGTCCCCCGTTGGAATGGCGACACCAACTTCATGCCGTCGGTGGCCGGAATCCACGTCATTCCGCAATCGCTCGAAGCCCTCTGGGAACTGGTCAGCGGAGAATTGGCGAAGTCCTGATCGACCCTCGGCGGGCCGCGACCGGCTTTCCAATCCCATCGTATCCGGGTATCCTTAGAGAGTGCCCATAAAGAGCGCACAGTGTCGATCTCTTCCGTCTTGCCCGGTTCTCTTATGTCAACGAGCGGTAATGAGCAGTCCGATAAGCGGGTGTCCGAGGACGCTTCTGCGTCGGTTGGGGTCTCCGACCGGGTACGGCGATTGCCGCCTTACCTGTTCGCCGAGATCAACCGCCTGATGTACGAGAAACGTCGAGCGGGCAACGACGTGATCGATCTGGGGATGGGGAACCCCTCCGATCCGCCGCAGGATCTGGTCATCGAGAAACTGGCCGAGGCGGCTCGCGACCCGAAGAATCACGGATACGCCGAATCGCAGGGCGTGTTGAGCCTGCGTCGCGAGGTGGCCAGCAAGTATTTCAAGAATTTCGGCGTTCGTCTCGATCCGGAGAAGGAAGTGGTCGTCTGCCTCGGGTCGAAGGAGGGGTTCAGCCACATGTGCCTGGCGCTGCTGGGCCCGGGCGATACGGCGATTGTGCCGGCCCCATCGTATCCGGCACATCTTTATGCGGTCGCCCTGGCTGCGGCCAACGCGATCCTGCTGGAAGTGGCCGACGCCGAGCGCCTGCTGGTGACCATCGACTACACGTGCCGCCACATGGTGCCGGTGCCGAAGGTGCTGATCATCAACTTCCCCCACAATCCGTCCACAACGACCGTCGACCCCGAGTTCTACGTCGAAATTGTTAGACTGGCGAAGCGGTATGGACTGCTGATCATCAGCGACCTGGCCTACGCCGACGTCGTGTTCGACGACTACAAGACGCCCAGTTTTCTGGCGGCCCCCGGCGCGATCGACGTCGGCGTCGAGTTCACGACCATGAGCAAGGGCTACAACATGGCCGGCTGGCGCGTGGGGTATTGTGCGGGAAATGCGGAGATGATTCGGGCCCTTTCGACGATCAAGGGATATTACGACTACGGGATGTTTCGGCCGGTCCAGATTGCCTCGATCGTGGCATTGCGCGATACGGAGGCGGCCGTCGAAGCCCAATCGGCCGTCTACGAGGCACGACGCAACGTGCTGTGCGACGGGCTGCAGCGTCTCGGCTGGCCGATCGAACGCCCCAAGGCCACCATGTTCCTCTGGGCCAAAATGCCCGAGCCGTGGGCGTCCGAGATGTCTTCCTTGGACTTTGCGATGAAATTGCTTCAAGAAGGCGACGTGGTCGCGAGCCCCGGGGCCGGTTTCGGACCGGCCGGCGAAGGATACGTGAGGATGGCACTGGTCGAAAACGAAAACCGGCTGCGCCAAGCCGTCCGACAGATCGGCCGATGCCTCAATCAACAACCGTCGGCCACGACTGGAGACTAACAAGAAAGAAAAAATGAGGGCCCGTGCTCGCCGGAACAAGGACCCTCGGTTTTAGGCTGACCGAACTCGACGCGTGCCTTGTTCGGAGACCCACAGCCATTACTAAGCCTATCGGGCCGGCACGCTTGTAGACTTTAAGTGAGTATTTCGACGCCGGATCCCACCAAGAAAATCGCTTCGTATGATCAACATGCCTCCGATCGCAAAACTTGCCCTGGAAGACGGGACCGTGTTTACCGGAGAATCCTTCGGTGCGCCGGGCGAAGTCGACGGTGAAGTCTGTTTCAACACGTCGATGACCGGCTATCAGGAAATCCTCACCGACCCGAGCTATCGCGGTCAGATCGTGACGATGACCTACCCGGAGATCGGCAACTACGGCGTCAATGCACAGGACGTGGAAAGCCACAGGCCCCACCTGGCCGGATTCGTGGTTCGCCACAATAGCGGACGGGCCAGCAATTTTCGTGCAGACGAAGAGTTGGGGCCCTATCTGAAGAAGGCGGGCATCGTCGCCATCGAGGGGATCGACACTCGGGCGTTGGTCCGGCGAATTCGAACGCTGGGAGCCATGAAGGGGGTCCTCTCGACAGAGGACCTCGACGACGCAAGCCTGGTGGCAAAGGCCAAGGCCAGCCCGGGACTCGTCGGCCGCGATCTGGCCCAGGAAGTGATGCCCGATCGGGCCGTCAATTGGGACGAACCGCTGAGCCCCTGGGCCACGTTGGAGTCCGAGAAGTCGAAACCCGGGCTCGACGCCAACGCGCCGCACGTCGTTGCGCTCGACTTCGGCATGAAATGGAACATTGCCCGGCACCTGTTCGACATGGGCTGCCGCGTGACCGTCGTACCGGGCAAGGCGACGGCCGAGGATGTCTTGGCGCTGAAGCCCGACGGCGTTTTCCTGTCCAACGGACCGGGCGATCCGGAGCCGCTTGAGTACGCACACGAGACGATTCGGGGCCTGTTGGGCAAACGGCCCATCTTCGGCATCTGTTTGGGACACCAACTGCTATCGTTGGCCTGCGGTGCGAAGACCTACAAGCTGAAGTTCGGCCATCGGGGGGCCAACCAGCCGGTGATGAACCGGGCGACCGGCCGCGTTGAAATCACCACGCAGAACCACGGTTTCGCCGTCGACGCCGACAACCTGCCCGACGAACTGGAAGTCACGCATCTGAATCTCAACGACGACACGGTCGAAGGCATACGCCACCGCACGTTGCCGGCGTTCAGTGTTCAATACCACCCGGAAGCCTCGGCCGGCCCCCACGATAGCACGTATCTATTCGGGCAGTTTCGGGAGATGCTGAAATAGCCCCGAAGGGGCGACAGTCAATAGCCCAGGGCGTGAGCCCTGGGAATACTTGCCGAAATTCAATCACCAGCCCCGAAGGGGCGGTAGAACGTTTGCCCTGGCCTCTCTCTGCCGCCCCTTCGGGGCTTTCTCGCGGTTGGGATGCCGATTTCCCAGGGCTCACGCCCTGGGCTATTGACTATCGCCCCTTCGGGGCTTCTTCCTTGCCACCGTCCCCCAGTGCAAGCTATAATTCAGACGGGGGAGGTGTCTACTCTACGGGGGAACGGCCATGGACGCGTCCGAGCGTCAGCAGTCACGGCGGATCTTCATCGGCGGCCTGGCCGTTGCGAGTCTGATCATTCTTGCCGTTGGTGTCGTGGCCGTTGAGTTCGAAGCCCCTCCTACACCGGAAACTTCAACGCCGGGAACCGGAACGTCTGAAGCCGTGCAACAGACCGAATCGACCCACGAAACGCGTTATGCCGAAGCCCGGCGAGCGATGGTGCAGCGGCAGTTCGCCGCACGCGACATCAAGGACCCGCGAGTGCTGAAGGTGATGGGCCGCGTTGGGCGTCATCATTTCGTGCCCCAAACACATCGGCACATGGCCTACGAGGATCACCCGTTGCCGATCGGTCACAACCAGACGATCTCGCAGCCCTACATCGTGGCCCTGATGACGCAACTGGTTCGCTTGAAGCCGGACGGTCGAGCGCTGGACATCGGCACCGGGTCGGGCTACCAGGCGGCCGTGTTGGCCGGGCTCTGCAAGGAAGTCTACAGCATCGAGATCGTCAAGCCGCTGGCCGAAGAGGCCGGCAGACGGCTGCAACGGCTGGGATACGACAACGTGACAGTCCGCCATGGCGACGGCTATCGGGGCTGGCCGAAACATGCCCCGTTCGACGCGATCATCGTCGCTGCCGCGGCAGACGACGTCCCGCAGCCGCTGATCGATCAACTGGCCCCCGGCGGTCGGCTGGTGATGCCGGTGGGCAACTTCTTCCAAGAGTTGATGCTCGTCGAGAAACTGCCCGACGGCACGATTCGCCGCAAGAACCTCGGCGGCGTGGCCTTCGTGCCGATGACCGGCGAGGCGCGGGAGTGAGTGGTTCTTGAAATCGCTACCGCAAGTTGTCATATTGAATGGGGTGATGTGTCGGGAGCCCGAAAAAGGGGACTGGCTCCGTCGATGACAGATGTTGCAGTGGTGATTCGTTTTGCCGACGGTGCCTGTCCCCCTTTTCCGGCTCATCGCACTAATGCGTACCTGAGAGACGTACAGGGGGAGTACCGGTGCCTCTTCTCTGCTCATCAATGCGCCGAAGTCCTTGGTCTTGGAGTTATGGCGGCCCGGCAACAGAGAAGAGGCACCGGTACTCCCCCTGATGTCTGCCTTGAGGTACGCAAATCT
>JAZFUB010000547.1:0-14443 GCA_036447015.1 Thermoguttaceae bacterium
AGGAGAATGTTACGAACTGGGCATGGAACCCGTCATCGTAAATCCGACGTTTGGGCATGAGGGGCATTGTCGCTTGGGCCGGCGAGGGATGCAATCCTCCTGTTGCTTTGCAACACCGACGATTTTGCGAATGAGTTGAACAAGTGGCATAGCCGTCTCCGCAAAATCATCGGTGCCACCCTACGATGATTCTACGGGGCGGGCTGATCCGTGCCGCGTGAGGTCTTCGCGTGAATCACCCCATCCTCGTCGAACCATAACGGATCGATCGCCAAGAACCGTTTCCAGCCGGGTTGGTCGTCGTTTTGTTGGTGGTAGACCATCCATAGCTTGCCTTTTGGGCCTTCGACGACGCAGTGGTGACCGGGGCCGAACACGCCGTTGCCCCGTTTGGCGATCGGGTTCTTTTCGTATTTCTTGAACGGGCCCATTGGTGATCGGGACGTGGCGTAGCCGATGGCGTACTCGGGGCCGTTGGCTCCGCTTCCTGAGTACATTAGATAGTAGGTGTCGTCGCGCTTGAGCATCCACGGCCCCTCGGTGACCGATCCCCAGCGTTGTTCCCAGGGCTGGGTCGGTCGGATGACTTCCTTTGGTTGGCCCTTCTTCGTCAACGGGTCGGACATCCGTTGGGCCAGGATCTTGAATGGGCCGGGGTTCAGCTCGACGTAGTAGAGATAAAGTTCTCCATCATCGTCGCGAAACAGATGGGCGTCGATCGAGCCGAGCGCGAGTGTGCCTCGGTCGACGAACGGCCCGAGCGGATCGTCGGCCACCGCCACGCCGATCAGCTTGCGGCGCTGGGGGCTATTGGCCGTGTAGTAGAGATAGAACTTGCCGTCGTCCGTTGCGTGATGGAACACGTCGGGCGCCCAGACACCGCCGCGGGCGTCGACGTAGCACTTGGGCTTCTGTTGCCAATGGACCAGGTCCTTCGAGACGAAGACATCGTAGCCCCGGCTGTCCCACGTTGGATAGAGGTAGTATGTGCCCTTGTAGCGGATGACCGCCGGGTCGGCCGGGCCAATGTGGTCGATGATCGGATTGCGATACGTCTTCGCGGTCTGCTCGGATGGCCGGCGATCCTGCGCAACCGCCCGGGAGCCGGTCAGCAGTGCCAAGCCGACGGCGGCGCCTACAAGTCGGGCCCCTACGAGTTGATCGAGTCGAGGTTTCATGTGTTGCCTGACAGATCGGATTGTCTATTGCGGGCCGGATTACTGTTTTTCTCGCTCGGCCAGTTTGGCCCAAAAATCCTTGGACTGAAGCCGATTGTTCCAACTTCGGATCGATGCCCGTCGTTTGGCTGCCGTCTCCTCCGGCTCGTAATAGAGCCTCAGCCGGGTCTCGGTTTCCAGGTTATGAAAGCTCAGCACGCGTATCGCCAGGAGATCGTGATCCAGGTAGTCGACGAGCGTTTGGCCTTCTCCCTCTTTGAGTCCCTGTAGGGTATAGCCCCAGAGCATACGATAGGCGGCGACCGCCTCGTCGTGTCCGAACTGCTTCTCCATGGCCCGGCGCACCTGCTCGGCGACCTCGGGACCCCGTGCGAGCGCCTTGGTCAACTGCTCGATGTGAAGCGGCCAGGCCGGCCAAGCTGCTTTGTGGGTAGGGTCGTTCAACGCCACCACCATGGGCTCGAAAACGCCGATATGCCCCAGGCAACGAACCGCCACCCAGCGGACCTCTGCCATCCGATGATCGAGCAGTTCAATCAGACTGAGGCTGACCGAACGATCCGCTTGCAGCGCGGGCTCCAGCATCTTCGAGCCCCGAGCGTCCAGCGCGGCGGTCATGTCCGGAGTGATCCACTCGGGCAGCGCTGCGGCCGAAACCGACGGCTGTGCCGACCTCGCGTCGACCACCAAACACTGGCCTGCTACGATCTGAAGCGATTGGTGAAGCGCCGACTCTTCCGCACCCGTTTCCTGCCGAGGCGTGTCTTCCCAAGTCCAAGTCAGTGTGCCCGTCCTGGGATAGATCCGTGCGACCAGCGGTGCGGGCAGGGCTTCCGGATCGGTACCCGGGGCGCGAACGGTCGCCACTTCCACGGCCACGGCCGACTGGGCATCGGCAAAGACGATCACGCCCGAGCGATCACCGACCTGCAGCCGAAAACGGCGCAGCGGTTCTTGTCCCGGCGTTAGGATCGCTCGTCCGTAAGCCATCTTCATACCGTCCGATATCCGGTTGTCGCCCGGCAACAATTCGACTTCCGTGCCGTCGACCAGTTGCACGGTTATCCCGGAGTTCATTGCAATCTTGGGACGAAAAGTCGGCAGGGAAATCAACCGCGTTTGCGAGTAGAGCCCCTCCTGGAACCGGGCACGCTGCCAGACGGCCGACTGCGGTTCCATCCGCAGTAGAATCTGGCCCTCGGTGGCCAGGCCGGCAACGACCTCGGGAATCGGAGCCTGAACTTCCGGCACCTCGACGTCCGGCGTCTCGATTTCCGGCACATCCGCATGCGGCTCAATCGCCGACGGTTCGGGCACCGGCAGGCCCGTGTTGTTCGGCAGCGGAGCATTCGGCAGTTCGCTACCGGGCTCAGTGAGAGCGTCGGGCAACGGGGCGTCCGGCGGTTCGCTGCCCGGATCGATCGTCGGGTTACCCAGCGGAGGTGGCGGCAGTTGGTTGACCGCGTTGCCTTGCTCGACCGTATTGTTTTGTTCGATGGGCGTATCCGGCTCGTCGGCAACCGGCCCGACGTCCGGAGGATCTTGATCGGACGGAAGCACTGCCGGGTCCATCCCGCCGGCGACTTCCGTCGCTTCGACACCCAGCAGATCGCCCAACGGAGTCCCGGGCTCGAACTGTCCGGCACCGTACAACCCCAGCGCGACGACACAGACGACCGCCGCCAGCGCGACGGCCGGGGCCAACAGTCGACGTTTCTTCCGCGGAGGATCGCGAAGATAGTCGGGCACCACCGGTTTCTGCCGCAGTCCCCTTTCCGAGGGTTCCTTGTCCGGCAGGCCGCCATGGTTCTTGCCGTTGCCGGAGATCGCCACGTCGGCGGCCTCTTGCTTAGCGGGAGGTGGAGGCGGCGGCGAGACGGCCACGGCATGCTTCAGGTCGAGCAGCCGATACATCCGCTGTCGGGAAGCCGGGTCGATTTCGGCCGGTTCGCCCAGCACCAAAGTCAGGACCTGGTGACAGGCAGCTACCTCGGCCAGATGCACCTCCGACTCGAGACAGACCTTCTCGAAGTCGGCCACGCGATCATCCTGAAGCGTGTTGTCGAGGTACTCGGCCACCGTATTCGGATCGAGCCCCGGCGTGTTGGACGTCAGACTCGGAGCCCCGAGCCGCAGCCGCCGCATTACGTCCTGCGTGCGGTGCAAAACGGACGTGGCCTGCTCACTTTCCTCGATCCGGCGGCCCAACTCCTGAGCATCGTCCGGCTCGAGAATCCCGTCCAAATACGCCAACATCGTACGAAGGGTAAGCCGCATGACAGAACCGACCTCTCTTTATGGAAAAGTTCAACAAGACGGTCGAACAACCGACCTCCACTCACAATAGTGCGAATTCACGGCCCAATCCGTGCAAGAAAAGCGAAAAAAAACCGCCAGAGGGGCTTTTCTTGCTACAAGAACACCCGTCCGGTATGATGGAGCCCGGCAACTCGCCGTATTCGGGGCACCGTATCGATCGGAGACCATCATGATCCGTTTTCGCGTATTGGCCGTCGTCTTGCCGCTCCTGACGTTGTCGGTTCCGACGACAGGCGACTGTTCGGCGGCGCGGCCGAACGTGCTGTTCATCTCGATGGACGATCTGCCGGCCAAGGAGGACCTCGACGGTCGCAGCCTGGTGCCGCTGTTGCGAGATCCGGCCGTTGCGTGGCCTCATCCGGCAATCACGACGTACGACTTCTCGGAATTCTCGATTCGCACCGAGCGTTGGCGCTATACGCGATACATCGACGACAGCGAGGAACTCTACGATCACGATCGAGACCCGAACGAATGGACCAACCTGGCCGACCACCCGAGACTCGCACCGATCAAGCGTCGCCTTGCCCGACACATCCCAACCGATCCGGCCCCGGTAGCCGAAACGTCGTACAAGCTGTCGCCGCATCACCTGCCGCCTTACCGAAGCAAGCAGGAGTATCTGCGGGATCGGAAACGGTAGGGTGTGTGCTTGCACGCACGCGAGAAGATCGAAACCTACAGACGCGTGCGTGCAAGCACACACGCTACGACTCAAACTCAAACCCCAACAAGAAAGGGAACCTTCCTATCATGACCAACAACAAGAAAGAGTCGCGGCGTGCATTTCTGAAAACAGCCGGAATCGGAACGGTCGTTTCATTGGCCAGCTTGGGAAGTGGTGCGGTGCCGACGGCGGTTGCCGCCGATCGACCGCGGCGTAAGTTCCAGCTTGCGCTGGCTTCCTATACCACGCGCAAGTTCGACCTGGATGAGACGCTGGCCATGGCCAACCGTGTCGGGCTGGAGGCGATCTGCCTGAAATCGTTCCACCTGCCACTCGACGCAACGCCCGAAGAAATCGCGGCCGTGGTGGCCAAGACCAAGGACGCCGGCATCACGCTCTACGGCGGCGGGGTGATCGGCCTGAAGAATCAGCAGCAGATCGATCAGGCGTTCGACTACGCCAAGGCGGCCGGGATGACGAAGATCATCGGCGGCCCGACGCCCGACATGCTGCCGGCGATCGACAAGAAGGTCAAACAGTACGACATCCAGGTCTGCATCCACAACCACGGCCCGGGCGATACCCACTTCCCCACGCCCGAGACCGCCTACGATCTGGTCAAACAGTTCGACGAGCGAATCGGTTTCTGCCACGACATCGGCCATACGAAGCGAGTCGGAGGCGATCCGGCCGCGATCACGAAGAAGTGTGCCGACCGGATCCTCGACTTCCACATCAAGGACGTAACCGAAGCGACCAAGTCGGGCCATGCCACACCATGCGGCCGCGGCGTGATCGACCTGCCGACAATGCTCCGCACGCTCGACGAGATCGACTACCAAGGCTACGTCGCCTTCGAATACGAAGAGAACGCCGACGACCCGCTACCCGGCCTGGCCGAGTCGGTCGGTTACGTACGCGGTGTGCTCGATTCGATTTAGAGTCCGGCTGTTAGCCGGCGGGCTTGCCCGCCGTTGTGCATGTGGCAGGACTTGGGTGCTCACGGCAACGACATCTTCCAGGCGATCATCGCCGCTGCACTCCAGAAGTAGGTGGAAAACGTTGCCGCGGCCCAGAGCACATCGCGCCACGGCCGGCCCGGCCGCTGTAAGGCGTAGGCTGCCGGAACGGCAACCGGCCAGCAGGGTAGGAAGCCGAGCAGGAAAATCCATTCGATCGCCAGGCTCAGCCGGCGGCAAACCAGAAAATAGCCCACGCAAACGGCGAGAAAGCCACACGTCGCCAGCAGCGCGACCCATCGCGACCACCGGCTCTCGGCCCGCCGGCCCGACCAGACGATCGCATGCAGTGCCGCCTGATGGGCAACGCACAAGCAGACCGGCCAGGTGAAAATGAACTGCGGATAGAGCCGGTTGTAGACGGGTGTGCCGGCCATGGCCAAAACGAACGCCCCGATCCAGAAGACGACCCGCGCCCGACGGTCGGCCGCATCGGGCCACCGCCACACGCCGATCCAGCGCACCGGCGCCGCCACCAGGGCCGCCAGGCCGATCACGCCCAGCAGTGAAACGGCATACCAGAGGCCAAGTTCTTCCAGGTCGGCCGGGTCGAACGCGTACTCGCGTTCCCCGCCTACCAGCCACGTCCAATCGAACCGGCTCGATTTCGGAATCTCGGATGTCGGCCGCGCGTTTTCCAATTGCTGCCGCCCGAGCCTCTCGGGGTCGCCGACATAGACACAAGCCGCCCGGGTCGGGCTGCGCAGATACAGCCTTCCGCGATCCAACGCCGGGGCGGTCCAGCAGATTTCGCCGCTGAAAACTTCCGCCCGGGCAAGTTCCTCGTAGCCGTCGGGGGTTGCCCGGGCCAGCAGGAGTTCTCCCCGGTCATTGAAGAGGATCAACTTGCCGTCGGCCACGAGCGCGGCCGCATGGCCCGGCCGATCGGTCGACCAGACGACCTCGCCCGTTGCCCACTCGAGACAACGAAACTCGCCGCGCGACGGGCGATGGGACTTGGCCTGAACGTCGCGGAGATCGAAGCCGTAAAGGTATCCGTCGACCAACACGCTCGACGCCACATCGTTCGACATTTTCGTGCTGAACCAGGCCGTTTTGGCCGACAGTTCCGAAAATTGATTGTCGTCGACTTCGCCATCGGCAATTGTCAGCCGATAGCATTCCGCACCACTTCGAAACGGTCGGGTGATCGCCAGATAGGGTTCGTCGTACAATGGTGCGGTGGCGTGTTCGTCGTATCCGAGGGAGTATTTTTCCTGCCACATCAGCCGGCCGGAGTCGAGTTCGAAGATCGACAGCGCGTTTTGCAGCAGCACGACCACGTAACGCCGGCCATCGAGCGTGATCGGCAGCGCGGAACTGTAACTGGCCGGTTCGTCGCCCGAGGCCCACACGGTCGAGCCGTCCCGCGGGTCCAGGGCCACGAGGCTGGCGCCCGGTCCGCCGACCGGCAGCAGCAGTTTGCCGTCCTCGATCACCGGCGAGCAGGAGTACCCGAAATCGGTCCCCCGCCCGTCGAACTTCTCGTTGAAGTCGAGTTCCCAAAGCGGCGAACCATCGCTCGCCAGCAAACATCCGACCACGCCCCTCGGGCCGGCATAGTAGATCCGCCCGTCGTGCCAGGTGGGCGTCGATCTGGGCCCGGGATACATGCCGGCCGCCTCATAGGGCCAGCCATAGCGATGTTCCCAAATCGTCCGGCCGGTATCCGCATCGAGACAAAGGACCGATTGGGCCGAGATCGATTGCACCTGCGTAAAGACCCGATCGCCGACGGCAATGAATCCCGAGTAGCCCCAGCCCAACTCCCGGATCCAAAGCACGGGCGGCCCTTCCGCCGGCCAGTGGTCGGGCAGACCGGTTTCCTCGGAGACCGCATCGCGTCGAGGTCCGCGCCGATAAGGCCAGCCGGGATCCGACGAGGACGGCATTTCAGGCGAATCGGTCGCAACCGGCCGCGAGGTTCTCGTCGGAAGAATCGAACCGACATCACCCATCACGAAAAACGCCGCCAGCACGATCCCCAACAGAACGACCACACGCAGCACAAGGTTCTTGCCGATCGAGCGAAGCGTGTTCGGCTTGTCGGGCATGGAATCGGGCCGTTTGCCTTTGTCGCGTGAATGTGCGTCACACAAAGAAACAGCCCGCATTGTAACGCAAAGGATCGCACCCAGGTAGGCCGGGGCCTCCTACCGGACTGCAACGGGGATACAACCGTGCCGAATAGACGCGCGATCGGTACCCGGCCGAGAGTCACTCGACGGGCGCCACGAGTCTGCGAGCAACCAGTTCGTCGAAGAGGAATTCCGCCGTCAAGTTGTGGCCTTCGACGTTCAGGTGGCACGGGTCGTTGGGCAAGCACACCTGGCTGGGAATGTGGCCTCGATAGGCTGAAAGTAGATCAAGTGCAAGCAAACCGTTTTGGCTTGCCAAATCAGTCAGCTTCTGGTGGAGGGCCGACGACCGGTACTCCTCGATGCTCGGTTCCGCCTGGAACCATGGGTGGACCATGAAAACGATCGGTACGCTACCGGTTTTTGAAATATGCCCGATCTGCTTGACATGGTCCTCAATGCGGCCCCAGTACACGTGGTGAAGTTTCCGGTGGTATTCTTCAGGACCGCTTCGGGCTGCGATATTCTCCTTTGTGAAGAACCATGCGCGATCGGCCCGATGCAACAAATGCAGACTCGGTCGGCGAATGACGATCGTGCCGATGAAATCGCCGTGGTAGAACGGGTTTTCCGGATCGTTGAGAACGTAGCTCCAGAGAATCAAGTCGGGATTGTACTGCAATGCTTCATTTCGAAGAATGACCAGTTGTTGCGAGGTCGCATATCCGCACCGCGCAAGACTGACGACCTCGTACGTTGTCTTGGCCGGCGCCGCGTTCAACCGACGTTGCAGTCCCCTGACGAACGATCTACGCCATCCGACCGCGAGCCCTTCCGCAACGGAATCGCCGATCACGACGATGCGAAACACGCCATCGGGCTTCTTCAGTGCGTGGTCGTCGTCGAAGTATCCCTGCGAGTTGGTCGTGCTGGGATGTGGTGCCCTTTTCCACGTCATATTCGGGCGGAACACGAAGGCCAGCCCGGGCACGTCCGAACGGATCGCGAGCGACTCCCTTTCGGATGCCGAGAATTCGGTTTCGTGCAGTTCTTCGAGACGCAAGTAGCATTCGATGCGCAGACCGGCTTCTGCGACAAGCAAGGCGAGAATGAAGGATGCCAGCATCAGGCCGAGTTTCTTGGTTCGCAGGCTGACCGTAGTGAGCTTCTCGCGGAGGTGCGTCGCCACTGTTTCTTCGATTCGCCTGATGAACACGCAACCTCGGAACTCTCCCGACCGCGACATGCCGATGTCGGCACGTGAGGCCTATACCTCGCGAAGCGCAGGCAGACAACGCCCGGCCTGCAGCGCAGGGGATTCCAAACTCCGCAAGTACGTGCGCCGGATCGACCGATTGACCGGCCGCCGGACTGAGCATTTCATCGTGGAAACCAATAGTATTCCGTCAAAAGGGACTCAGGCCCGTGCCTTACACCCAGTTGCAAAGCGAGCCACTTACAATTACAATGCGCGAGCCCAGTCAAGTGTTGACGAAAAGTCAGAAGATTTGGAAACTTCGCAGCCCGTAGGTCAGGCTGTGCCTGACAATCAGAGACGTTGCACGACAATGGGGCTAACTGGAAAACGTACCAGGCGCAAATCATAGAACCGTGTCAGGCACAGCCTGACCTACCCCTGCTCATACAACAACAGGGTCCTTTGATGCCCAGCTATCCGAAAATCTTTCGTGTGCGACAAACTTTCGAGGCCCCTCGGGTCGATGATGTGGAGGCCGAGGTTGAGGCTCAACTCGCTCGGTTGCGGCTTGGGGAGAAGGTCTCGCCCGGTCAGACTGTGGCGATTAGCGCCGGGAGCCGAGGGATCTCGCATATCCATCGGATCATCCGCGCGATCGCCGGGCATCTGAAATCGCTTGGGGCCGAACCGTTCGTTGTGCCGGCCATGGGGACCCATGGCAATGCGACGGCCGAAGGGCAGCAGCAGGTGATCGAGTCTTATGGCGTGACCGAAGCGTTTATCGGTTGTCCGATCCGGGCGAGCATGGATACCGTCGTCGTCTGCGAAACGCCCGAGGGCATTCCCGTGCATTTCGATCGTTATGCCTACGAGGCCGACCATGTGGTCGTGTGCGGTCGGGTCAAACCGCATACGGGCTTTACCGGCGACATCGAGAGCGGGCTGATGAAGATGATGCTGATCGGCCTGGGCAAGTGCAACGGCGCGGCCGTCTACCATGCGGCCATTCAGGACTATAGCTTCGGCCAAATCATCCGCAGCGTGGCCGGCGAGGTGCTCGAAAAATGCCGCATCCTGGCCGGCGTGGCGATCGTCGAAAACGCCTACGACGAGACGGGCCTGATCGAGGCCGTCGCGCCCGAGGCGTTCGAGTCGCGTGAGAAGGAACTGCTGGTGCTGGCCAAGCAGTGGTTGCCGAGGCTCCCGTTTCCCGAGGTCGATGTCCTGCTGATCGATCGGATCGGCAAGAACATCTCGGGCGTCGGGTTCGATGCGAACGTCGTGGGTCGAAAATACAACGACCATCGGGCCGTCGAGGGCGAGTCGCCTAAGGTAAAACGGATCGCCTTGCGCGGTTTGACCGAGGAAACGCACGGCAACTCGATCGGCATCGGGCTGGCCGAATTCTGCAAGTCGCAACTGCTACGCGAGACCGACTTCGCGCCGGTGCGTCTGAACGCGCTGATCTCGGGCCATGTGTCGGCCGCCATGATCCCGTTGGATTACGAGACCGATCGAGAAATGCTCGAGGCGGCGCTGAGCACGATCGGAATGACCGCACCGCCGGATGGGAAGCTGCTCTGGATCCACAACACGTTGGAGTTGGGCGAAGTCGAGTGCTCGGCCGCCTATCTCGACGAAGCGCGAGATCGCGACGACCTGGAGATTCTCATCGAGCCGCGCGAGTTGCCGTTCGACGCGGCGGGCCATCTGCCGGATATGCGGTAGCCGTCCGCGGATTCTTTATGTCATACACTTGTCCAAGCCCACCGACGGCGGTCGGTGGGACCGGGCATCGTGCTGGAGTCCCACCGACCGCCGTCGGTGGGCTTGGACGGTGTGTTTACGCATGCCCGAACAGGAGTCCCACCGACCGCCGTCGGTGGGCTTGGACGGTGTGTTTACGCACGCTTACAGCCGGAAATTGAACGTGTGGCTGATGAACCGCCAGGCGCGTGTGCCCAGGGGCATCCATTTCGTTTCGATCTTCGCCTGGCCGCGCAGCCCGATTCGCAACAGCGTGTTGCCGTCGTCCAGCTTGCGGATCCGCGTGACTTCGTAGAGATTGTCCGTTCCTTCGGTGACCAGTTGTCCGGCGACCTCGACGAATTGGCCCGGCTCGTAGCCGCTTAGCAGCGTCGGATCGGAGAGGACGACGCGTCCGGCAAACCGGTCGGGATTGCCGTTCCGCGAGACGTAGCGAAGCCGCCAGGTGCCGCCACCTTCAGGGTCGCTGCCTTCGGGATCGGTCTCCGAGGCCTCGAATTCGAGTTTGCCGCGGAGCTGCCCGTAATCGGGGTCATGGCCGTAGAGCCCCAACGGTGCTCGGGCCTGGTAGCTGGCGCTTTGGGGTCGTTCGATGCCCGTGTCGGGATCGGTGACCGTGGGCAGATCACCGCCCGACTTGGTCGAAAGTCGGCGCGGGGCCACTTCCAGGGCGTCTTGCGCGATTTCGATGATTTCGGTGTGCAGCGTATGGTGCGGAAGTTCGTCCAGTTTGATCTCGACCCGCGGCCGCTTGCCCTTAGCCAACTGATCGTCCAATGCCTCGCGGACATACTCGATGTCGGCCTGGTCGATGACCAAAAAGGCTTCGAGTTGATCGGGATCGCCCACTTGGCAGAGGAGCACGCTTTCTTCGAGGAGGCAGCCGAGGTTCTCTTTGTCGAGCGGAGTACCCGACCAGCCGGCCAGTTGACCGTCGCCGGCTCCCTTGTCGGGGACCTTGGGCGGCGGCAGCACGACGCCGTCAATGGGAGCGACCAGTGTGAGCCGCTGGTGTTCCCTTTTCTTGTCAGCCAATCGCTTTCGGACCGCATTGAGCGATTCTTCGATCGCTTGGAGGTCGTCGCCCTTGCTGGGATCTTCCAACTCGGCCCAGCGTGCCGCCAAGATTTTTTCCTCGAATTGTTTCTCTTCCCCTTCCAATCGGATGATTTCCAGTTCGAGTTCGATGCTCTCGAGTCGGGCCAACGGTTGGCCCGCAGCGGCCAGATCACCCGCCTTGACGTCGAGCGACTCCAGTCTACCGCCGCCGGTGACGTCGACGTAGACGGGCACGGCGTCGCGTGCCTGGACCTCGAAGACGCACATCACACTGTGCGGCAGCGGGATGAAGATCACGGCCAACACCAGGGCCGTGAGGATCCCCAGGCTGGTATACATGCGTGGCTTTTTCACTTTGTCGACCCTCCCGGGCACGTAAAAGAACTTTCCCACCTTGTACAGCGGCATCACGATCAGCCCGTACAGCGACATGCTGATGATCGCCTGGCCGATAATCTCCAAGCGGTACGGCTTGAAGACCTGGTACAGAAAATACATGATTGACGCCAACACGAACCAGCGATACGCGGCCGCCGTGACGGAGTAGAGCGCGAAGAAGATCTGGTTTCGTTCGGGCAGAAACGGATCTTCCGGCGGCTCCATGCCGAGACACCAATGGGCCAGCTTGCGGCTGAGAATCGTCGTGGCCTTCTGTCGCAGGTTCGGAATCTCGACGACGTCGGCCAGGATGTAGTAACCGTCGTAACGCAGCAGCGGGTTGGCGTTGAAGATGATCGTACTGACCGAGGCGACGAACATGATGTTCAGACACAGGTTGTTGAACAACCCCGGCTCGCTGAACCACCAGAGGAACGTGCAGAGCGAGGCCAACGTGACTTCGACGAAGATGCCGGCCGCGCCGATCGCCGCCCGTTGCCACTTGCTGGGCAGCATCCACGAGTCGGACACATTGCAATACAGACAAGGCGTGAGCACGAGGATCATCACACCCATCTCGTGACATTCGCCGCCGAAGTGTTTACACGTCAGTCCATGCCCGAATTCGTGCAGGACCTTGGTCAAACCGAGCGTCACGGCCAGCAGCAGTCCGTTTTCGAAGTTGAAGAACTGGTAGAAGCCGGGCAGCTTTGACTGGAACGTGTCGAACTCGACCAGCACGAGCGTGGCCGCCGACATGGCCATCAGCGTGCAGAAGATCGCCACGGCCGGCGCGAAGATCCAACTGAGCTTCGGGTAGAGCCAATTGAGCATCCGCTCGGGATCGATGCCCTTGAAGCGGATGCACAGGATGTTGGTCATCGCGCCGAGGCGTTCTTTGCGTTTGCGTTCGTCGCGTCGTTTGCGAAGCTGTGCGCCTTGTCCTGCCACACTCGCGATCACCAGTCCGCTACGGTGCAGCATGCCGAGAAACTGTTGCAATTCCTCGAGCGTGATCTTCTGTGGCGGGAATTCGGCCTCGAAGCGTTCCTTGATCTCGTCGAGGCTCGTGTGCCCGTCGAGCATGTTCAGGATGGCGAACTCTTCGTCCTGGAATCGGAAGTAGTTCAGCCCGACGGGTTCTTTGACGACCCAATAGCTTCGGCCCAGGTACTGCTGGCGGCGCGCGGACAGATCGGGCCGCTTGCGCATCGGCAGATGTCGCGCGGAACTGGAGACCAGGCTGTCGGAGAGTGTCGCCATAATCGCTACTTGGCCGTAATTCCTTCAATGTGCATTTCGCCGGTCAGTCCGGCGCTGAGCAACCAGTCGCCGCTCACCTTGTCCTTGCGATTGTCGACGGTCGCTCGAATGACCCGTTTGTCACCTTGCATGACCATCGGACTGACGAACGTGATCGTACCGGTAAACTGTTCGACCCGGTCGTGAGCCAGTATGACCTGGACCGAGACGCGCCGGCCCTTGATTTCGCCCGGCATATAGTCTTCAGCCGAGAGCTTGCCGGTAACCCATAGCTGGTTGACGCGGACGATATTGAGCACCGGATCGCCCGCCTGGACCCATTCACCCTGGTGGCGATACACATCGAGGACCTCACCTTCGAGCGGCGAGAGAATCTTTCGGCGCTCAAGGTTGTCCTCGGCGGCGTCGAGTTCGGCCTGACTGACGTCGGCCTGCAAGCCGGCGATCGCCAGATCCTCTTTGGCCTGTGCGATTTCCCACAGGGTTCGCCAGTGTGTCAACCTTAGTCGCGTCAGTTCTGCCTTGGTGACCGCGCCGGGCACCTTCCGGTTGGCCTCTTTGCTCATCTCGTGTTCGGCCTCGGCAACCGCAGCAGCGGCCCTGGCATAGTCGACGTTCGTCGTGTTGCGGGCCTGCTTTTGGGCGACCTGCAGCTTCAAGTTCGCAGCGGTCAACTGCATTTGTGCTCGGGTGTCGTCGATCTGGGCCAACAATTGATCGGGCACGACCATGTCGCCTTCCTCCGCGACCAGTGTCTTCAGGACACCCTGTTCCCGAGCAGGCACCTCAATTTCTTCCATCAGCGAAACCAGACCGTGGATCGGTCCAATGGCCGGCTGGGCCGTCGATTGGGCCGTCGCCTGGGCGGAAACCATGACCGGTCGCCCGGCTACGATGAACAAGACGGGGAGCAAAACGGCGAGCAAGACGCCGAGCCTTATGACAGGCACTCGCATGAGTGGACCTTTCCTTGAAAGTTTCGTTAGAAGAATCGGAATAGAACACGTGACTGGATGAACGCGACCAGGTCGTGGAACAGGACATACCCGATCGCACGCCGACCGCAATAGACCTGGGCGTTGACGATCGATCCCTGGCGACGATGCCGCAACTCGTCGTGATCGATGGCCACCTTGATCAACACCGTATTGCCCTCGTCGCCCCGGGGTTCGGCGCTGAGGTGCATCTCACTGATACGGCCCTGGTATTCGGTTCCCGTTTCGGTCGCCAACATGAACGTCACCAGCAGCCGATCGTCCAGCCCGTCGTCGAGCAATTCCTTCAGGCCGTTGCGAAAGTCACCCGCGGGAACTTTGCCGTCGAGCAACCCCTCCAATGCCGAGCGGGCTTGTGTGTACGACGGTTCGGCGAGGATACTTTCCAAAGGAGCGCGAACCTTCCGGGCAAGTTTTGCTTCGTCGGAGAGTTCGTTTTCCGTGTCGAGTTCCTCTTCGGCAATCAGCTCTTCGGCGACAAACGTCTCGATGAGATCCGTCAGGCCGGCACGAAGAGTCTCG
>JAZFUB010000548.1:0-5408 GCA_036447015.1 Thermoguttaceae bacterium
TCCCCCTATTTCCCCCGGAAGTCCTCCCGAATCGGATAGAACACTTCCACCACCCGCATCGACTTATCACCCACCTTAACCTGATGCCGCACACCGCCGGGCAGCCGCCACATCTGTCCGGCGGTGACCGGATACGATTGCCCGTCGATAACGAACACGGCATCACCCTCGATCATACACCCGACCTGTTCATGCGGATGGCTATGCTCCGCCAGCACGGTATTCGGCTCGAACTCCATAATCGTCAGCGTCATTTTCTCGCCCTCGGAAGCCAAAACCAGGGCCCCCGGCTGAGGCTCGATCCGCACACAGTCTTCGCGGTTGAGGATGTATTGGAACATGGTAGAAGGGTCCTTTTTCTTGTGGAAAGTAGGGTTTCGATGGGGGTGGCTTGTTCGCAAAATCCGTCCGGGTGGCAACGCCACAAGAGGCACTCGCTCGATCTCCTCGTGTGGCTGCGCCACCCCGACACATTTTCCGACAAAGCAACAGAAATGGCAACGCGTATTGCGGAAAAGTGTCGGGGCCACCCGCGAACTGCAAAGTCGCTCGGGTGGCACGTCCCTGAGGCACGAAGGGCGTGGGGACACCGCAAAAGCCACGCCCTTCGTGCCTCAGGGACGTGCCACCCGAAGTTCCCTGGGCTGCTTGCAGAACGACGGGCTTTACGCGAAAATGTCCTCCATGGCCGCAGCTTCATCCGACAGCCCGGCTTCCGATTCGGGCACACCGACCGCCGACCGGCAGCGTGACTCCTCGCCGCGCTATCAGCCGATGGTGATCGTGTTGGCGGCCTTCTGTTTGGGCATTGTCGTCGATCGGTTCTTGCCCTGTTCGGTCTTTTTCTGGTGGATGGTGGCCGTTTTGGGCTGGGGCGTTTGGTTGGCGTGTTGGCGGAAAGATTGGGAGCGATTGGCTGCGGCGATGTTGTTGGTGTCGGTCGCTGCTACGGCCGCCTCTTGGCACCATTGCCGATGGTGTCTGTTTGCCGACGATGATCTGGGCCATTTTGCCCGGGCTGCGACGGCGCCGGTCTGTGTCGAGGCGGTTGCGTTGCAGTCGGCCCGGGCGATGCCGCCGGTCGGCGACAATCCGTTGCGGGCGATTCCCGTTGGCGATCGAGTGGCGTTCGACGTCGAGTTGATTGGCATTCGCGATGCGGCCGCCTGGCGAGAGGTCTCCGGAAAGACACGGCTGTTCGTCAACGGTCAACTTCCACAAGTGCAGCCGGGCGATCGGTTGCGTGTCTTCGGCCAACTGATCGAACCGGCCGAGGCCCAAAACCCGGGCGGATTCGATTATGCCGAATACCTTCGGGTCGACCGCCAGCGAAGCCTGATCCGCTCGGGATATGCCGAGTGCGTGTCGGTGCTCGAGCCGGGACGCGGATGGAGCCCGGGCCGATTGATCGAACGGGCCCGGTCGCATGGTGATCGCATTCTTCAGCAGTATCTCGATCCTCGGCAGGCGGCCTTGGCGGCCTCGGTGTTGCTGGGAGCACGCGAACGGCTCGATCCCGAGCGAAGACAGGCCTTCATGGAAACAGGAACCGTCCACCTGTTGGCCATCTCGGGTCTCCATGTGGGGATTCTGGCCGGGCTCTTGATCTTCCTTGCGTTGCGGTTGCCGGTCCCTCGTGGACCGGCCCTGGCAAGCGTGGCCGCGACGGTTGTCTTTTACATGTTCGTGACCGACGCCCGGCCGCCGGTGGTTCGGGCAACGATCATGGTGTTGATCATGTGTTGGGCCGCCTATCTGAACCGACGCCCGTTGTCGTTCAACACCCTGGCCGTCGCGGCGCTGGTCGTGTTGATGTGGAACCCGGCCGAACTGTTCAGCACGGGTTTTCAGTTGTCGTTCCTTGCCGTGGCCGCCCTCATATGGATTACGCCCCTGTGGATAGAAACGACGTTCACGGAGGACGCCCTGGATCGTCTGATTCGAGAGAGTCGGGGATGGCCCTCACGGGCTGCTGGTTCTGTCGGAGGCTATCTGTACCGACTCTTCCTGGCCGGTCTGATCATCTGGCTAGTGACGGCGCCGTTGGCGATGGCCCGTTTCCATCTTCTTGCACCGGTCGCTGCGCCGCTGTCGCCGTTGGTTTGGGGGCCTATGACATTGGCCCTGATCTGCGGATTCGCGACCCTGATACTCGGCTGTCTCGTGCCGCCTCTAGCCCATGTGTCGGGTCGGCTGTGCGACGACTCGCTTTGGCTACTGGAATGGACCGTCGATCGAGCCGGAGAAATTCCCTACAGCCATTTCTGGGTCCCCGGTCCGGCCGATTGGTGGCTCGTGGGATTCTACGGTGGGCTGGGGCTGCTGGTCGCCTTCCCGCGGATCAGGCCGCCGCGACGGTGGTGCTTCGCGTTGCTGGCCGGTTGGGCAACGGTCGGTTTCGCCGCCGCCGAGCTGCGTCATGACGATGAGCGACTCGACTGTACGTTTCTGTCGGTCGGACATGGGTGCGCGGTCGTGGTCGAGTTGCCGGGCGGACAGACGTTGCTCTGCGACGCGGGCCAATTGGGGTCCCCGACTTCGGTCAGCCGCTCGATTGCCGAATTTCTCTGGTCGCGCGGCATCACGCATCTCGATGCGGTCGTTCTCTCGCACGGCGACCTGGACCACTACAACGCCCTGCCCGGGCTGATCGAGCGTTTCTCGGTCGGTGTTGTCTACATCTCTCCAATGATGTTCGACCATCCGAACCGGGCCACCGATGCGCTGCAAGCGGCCATCCAGTCGTCGAATATCCCGGTGCGGGAGATCCATTCGGGCAGTCGGCTCGGCGACCTTGGCGGCTGTCGAGTCGAAGTCCTCCATCCTCCGGAAAGAGGTGTACTCGGCGGCGATAACGCAAACAGTCTCGTGCTGGAAATCGACTATCTGGGGCACCGGATTCTATTGCCCGGCGATCTGGAATCTTCCGGTCTGCGAGACGTCCTGGCCGAAGAGCCGACCGATTACGATGTCCTGATGGCCCCGCACCATGGCAGCCGGCAGAGCAATCCGGTCGGACTGGCTGGTTGGAGTACACCCGAGTGGGTGGTCGTCAGCGGTGGGCGTCGTTGGGACATCCGGGCGATCGAAACGGCCTATGCAGCTTCCGGAAGTCGTGTCCTGCATACGGCCGAAGCCGGCGCCGTTATGGTCTCGATTGGCCCGAGCGGCATCGAAATGGGCCGTTTTTTGCCGACTTTGTCGCCGAATCCGGAATAATATGGACACCCCTTGGAACCCCTCTGTTTACAAAGCTGCGGTATCCTTCTGGGGGAAATCGGGATTCGCGTCCTTTTTTGGGATCTTTTCGTGCGTTGTGCGGTTGCAAAACGCGAGCCAACTGATAGACTGACTAATCTTAGTAGGTTTGGTACACGTTAATTGTAGGAAGAGTTCTAGCAAACACGGTGGGAGGTTCGTGCTTCGGTAGAAGCATGTCGAGCCCGACCGAGGTGGAGCAGTCGCGGTAGCAGATGACCATTACGAAAGAGCGGAAGACAGAGCTGATCGGTGAGTTTCGCAAGAGCGACGATGATACGGGCTCGCCGGAAGTCCAAATCGCCATTCTGACGAGCCGAGTCAACGGGCTGACGGAACACCTTCGGACGCACAAGAAGGACCACGCCTGTCGGCGCGGTCTGCTGATGCTGGTGAGTCGGCGTCGGCGTCTGTTGGACTATCTGAAGAAGGTTGATCCGCAGCGCTACCTCGACATCATCCGACGACTCGACATTCGTAAGTAATTGTCGATTCGTCTTCTCACGCCTTGCAAGTCGGCTCGTGATGGAGCACGATGTCGGTAATGGGTGGTTTTCTTTTCTATCACGCGAGCAGCTTTTCTCTCACGTATCGTGAATCCTTCACGCAACGTAAGCGAGTGTCTGGCAGTAGCGTGTTCTTTGCCGCCTGGGCTCTCTCTCCACAGTGCCGTGCGCCGCTGGAAACATGTCTCCAAGATGAAGAAGGTAGGAAAAAAAATTGAAAGTACGAGTTGAAAGACAAATCGGAGCGAGCGTCCTTTCCATCGAAACGGGCGAACTGGCCAAACAGGCCGCCGGAAGTTGCCTGGTCCAGTATGGAGAAACCATTGTCCTCACCGCGGCCGCGACCGGGGATCCCAGGCCGGGGATCGATTTCTTCCCGCTGACCTGCGACTATCGCGAACGGGTCGCGGCGGCCGGAAAATTTCCCGGCGGATTCCTCAAACGCGAAGGTCGGCCCACGACCAAAGAAACGTTGACCGCTCGATTGATCGACCGGCCGATCCGCCCCCTCTTTACCGAGGGATTCAACGACGAAGTGCAGGTACAAAACTTCGTCATGGCCAGCGACCGCCAGAACGACGGCGACGTGCTGGCGATGAACGGCGCTTCGGTCGCCTTGACGCTCTCGCCGATGCCGTTCCTCGGACCGATCGGGTCGGTGCGGATGGGCCGCATCGACGGCGAGTTGATCCCCTTCCCGACCCAAGACGACCTCGAAGAAAGCGATCTGGACCTGATCGTTTCCGGCAGCAAGAATGCGATCCTCATGATCGAGGGCTTCGCTCGCGAGATGCCCGAGGACGAGATGGCCGAGGCCATTATGGCGGCCCATGGCTATATCAAAGAACTCTGCGAACTGCAGGAAGAACTGGCCGAGAAGGTCGGTGTCGAAAAGGCACCGTTCGAGGCTCCCGAGCCGGACGGACTGATCGACACGCTCAAAGAGAAATACTACGACGCCTTCAAACAGGCACAGCAGACCGAGGGCAAGGCGGCGAAGTCCGAAGCTTGCAAGGCGCTGCGAGATCGGGCCATTGAGGAGTTGATCCCCGACCCCGAGGCCGACGATGCCATCTGCCTTAGCGCGTTGAAGAAGGCCTGGCACGATCTGGAAGCGTGCGTCATTCGCGAGCAGATTCTCGCCGGTGTTCGTCCCGACGAACGCGACGGCAAGACGCTGCGGCCGATCGTGTGCAAAGTCGACCTGCTGCCGCGCGTGCACGGTTCGGCCCTGTTCCAACGCGGCGAGACCCAGGCGCTGATTACGATCGCCCTGGGTACCGGCCGCGACGAACAGCGTGTCGACGGACTGCTCGAGGAATTCTCGCAGAAGTTCATGCTGCACTACTATTTCCCGTCGTTCTCGGTCGGCGAGTGCCGCCCGATCCGCGGACCGGGACGTCGTGAGATTGGACACGGGATGCTGGCCGAACGCAGCGTCAAGCCGGTCCTACCCGACCCGGACGACTTTCCCTACACGATCCGCGTGATCGCCGACATCTTCGAGTCGAACGGTTCCAGTTCGATGGCCAGCGTCTGCGGTGCCACGCTCGGGCTGATGGCCGCCGGCGTGTCGATCACCAATCCGGTGGCCGGCATCTCGATCGGATTGGTCCAGGAAGGCGATCGTTGGGAACTGTTGAC
>JAZFUB010000549.1:0-3830 GCA_036447015.1 Thermoguttaceae bacterium
GTCGTCTTGCCAAGGGCTGCCATCGGGCCGACAATGGTCCGGCATGCAACCGGCTCCCACGCAACATCGCTCCGACAACGGCAGGCCGCTCTGCGCACGAAATCTCGCCGACGATTTTTCCGGCAAGTCGCCCATCGCGAAGCATGCCGTCCGAGCATGTTACGACGCCCTGTTGGCGACCGAACATGGCCGGGTAACTGCCGCGCTGGATCATTGGCGGACCCTCTTCAGCAAGACGTCGGGCGGTGACGTTCGGAGCGGTGATCTTCAGACTGGGGCGAGCCGGTTCGAGAAACTGGCCGCATGGTACGGCATCGAGACGGCCGGAATGCGCACCGATGCGATGCTCTTCTCGTTGCACACCTACTACGCGCTGCTGATCAGGCTGCTGGTCGGCCATGTGTCGGCCCGATTGCACGATTCGCCCTGCCCGAGCGAAACGTTTGCCCGAGCCGTCACCCCAGAAGCACTGCGCCACGCCGTCGAAGCGTTCTACGCGGAGGAAGCCTTGCGTCCGCTGAGAGTTGTCGACTGCGACGGCAGCGATCTGTTCTCGTGGTATCTCGACGCCTGGTCGCCTGCGATCCAGAGCACGGTGCGACAATTGGCCTCGGCATGGGCCCGGTATGATTCACGGCCGTCGACTGTCGATCCCATGGAAAGCCCTGATCTGCTGAAACCGCTCTACCAGGAGCTGTTTCCCCGAGCGGTTCGGCACGCGTTGGGTGAGTTTTACACGCCCGACTGGCTGGCCGACCATGTGCTCGATCAGGTCGGCTACGAGGGCGATCCGCGCACCCGGTTGCTCGATCCGTCCTGTGGCTCGGGCACGTTTCTGATGGCTGCCATCCGACGGATCCGCGCCTGGGTTGCCGCGCATCGGGACGAGTGCCGCCTTAGTGAAGCAGAACTCGGGCAAACGATTCTTCAGAACGTCGTCGGATTCGACTTGAATCCCCTGGCGATCATGGCCGCCAGGGCGAATTACTTGATCGCTGTGGGCGATCTCTTGTCGGATATATCTGAAGCGGAGATTCCCGTCGATCTGCGCGACTCGATTCTCGACCCGACCGACGCGCATCGGCCGTTCGACTGCGTGGTGGGCAACCCGCCGTGGATCGCGTGGGACAATTTGCCCGCCGACTATCGCGAGGCGACGAAACCGCTGTGGCAGCACTACGGGCTCTTCTCTCTTTCGGGAAACGCCGCACGCCACGGGGGCGGCAAGAAAGACCTGTCGATGTTGATGCTGTACGTCAGTGCCGACCGGTATCTGAAACCGGCGGGCCGACTGGGCATGGTCATCACGCAGACGCTGTTTCAAAGCAAAGGGGCCGGCGACGGGTTCCGACGCTTCCGGCTCGGCGACGCCGGCGACTGGCTCGAGGTGCGTCGGGTCGACGACATGGTCGCGCTGCGCCCGTTCGACGATGCGGCCAACTGGACCGCCACCATCACACTGTGCAAGGGACGGCCGACACGCTATCCCGTGCCGTATGTCCAGTGGCGAGCGGGCAGCGAGAATGGCGACTTCCTACATCGCACGTATCAGGCCGAGCCGATCGACGCCGACCGCCCAAGTTCGCCCTGGTTCCTGCGGCCCGAGGGATTCACGGCCCGGCTGACCGATCTGGTAGGCCCCTCCGACTACACGGCCCACCTGGGAGCCAACAGCGGCGGGGCCAACGGCGTCTACTGGGTTCGCGTGCTCGACCAGGTCGAGGACGGCGTCCTGATCGAAAATGTGGCGGAGAAGAGCAAACGAGGCGTGGATCGAGTTCAACAGACGATCGAGCCCGAGCTGCTCTATCCGCTCGTGCGATGGGCCGACGTCTCGCGTTTTCATGCCGAACCGTCGGTCCACATCATCCTGGCCCAGGACGTTCAGACGCGGACCGGCATCGATCCCGTCGTGATGCGGCGAGAGCATCCAAGAACAACGGCCTACCTGGAGCAATTCGAGCCGCTGCTGAGAGCCCGGGCCGCTTTCAAGCGTTATCAGGCCGACAAGCCGTTCTACTCGATGTACAACATCGGCACCTACACGGTCGCACCGATCAAAATCGTCTGGCGGCGGATGGATCGGCGGATCAACGCGGCCGTGCTCGAACAGGCCGAAGACCGGCTGCTGGGACGCCGCCCGATCATCCCCCAAGAGACGTGCGCCATGATCCCATGCGATTCGACCGACGAGGCCCATTATCTGTGCGCCGTCCTCAACAGCGCGATCGTCAACTTCCTGGTAACGGCCCACAGCGTCGACGGCGGCAAGGGTTTCGGAACCCCAAGCATGCTCGACTTCATCAAGCTACAACAGTTCCAACCAAGCAATCCACTTCACACGGAACTGGCCCGACGTAGTCGAGAAGCCCACGAAAGAGAAAAGGGGTCGGGAGTCTTTTCGGGAAAACAGCCGACGTCTTTGCCTCCCCTGGAGCAGATCCAACTCCGCATCGACCGCTTGGCGGCCCAGCTATGGAACCTCACCGAGAACGAGTTGAGAGCAATTCGAAGGACGTAATCGGGAAAAAGGGAAAGGAGGAAGAATGGGAACGGAGGAATCGCGAGAAGTGATGAAGACCGACGAGTCGGACATGCAGCAAGATCAAGCCGATCCGACTAGGCTTATTTCGTCGGACCTGGCGCGAGGACTGTTGATGGCGACTGGTGTTGTGATTCCAGCCGCCTGTTTCCTGATCGGCTATCCAGGATCATCTGCTTGGCAGTCGGGCGACCTTCGTGACTATGCCCAGCTCTTGCTGAACCGCCCCAGTTGCATGCCGCTGTATCCGTTTTTGCTCTACAGCATGGTCTGCCTCACGCTACTCGTGCTCAATCCGGCCAAGTGGTCGAAGATGTTTGTCGTTCGGTTGGGGATCTATGGCGGCGTGTTGCTTGCCCTGGAACATTGGGTATTGTTTGCCTTTGCGGACAGCAAGCCGATCGTCATGTTGATCGGCACGGGAGTCGGTGCATTGCTCTTCGGCGGACTCATTGTGTTGGTCCTATGGGCGGTTGCCTACCATTTCCGACGCTGCGTGCCATTTTTCGCCATGGGAGTGATCGTGGCGTTACTACTCTTGCTCGTTTTTGGCGAATCAGCTTGTGAATTCATCGTCGGCCTCTTCTTTTTTGACTATTTGTACTTCTCGACTCCCTGGGCCGTCGCGGCCTATTCGATCGTGTCGCTGGATCTGTTGCGTCATCAGGGCACGGGGCGTTTTCGGTTCAGTCTCGCGCAGCTTTTCGGGGTGATTACCTGGTTGGCGGCCCATTTTGGGGCGTGGCGTGCCTCGGTCAACTGGATGTTGATCGAGTATGCCAAACTGCCCACCACGCCCGAGGATTGTTACGTATGCACCGCCGCCGCCAAGGGCCACGGATGGTTGACGCGAACCGAGCGGTGCCGTTGCCCGTCGGGCCGCCGCTATCGGGTCAGCGACCAGATGCGTCGGCTCAAGGCGATTGAACTGATCTTGCGGTACACGAGTCCGCGGTTGCATCGCACGTGCCGGGCAATCTACGACCGGATCGGTCCGGCATTGGCGGCAAGGCTCGTCCACCCGTGGCTTGCCGACGTCGCCTATCTCTCGCTGAAGCCGCTGGAATGGTCGTGTTGCGTCGTCTTGCGCGGGCTGCTGCCCAAGAGCAGTATGGAGGCGATCCGCGGTCTTTACGGAAAAGAAGAAGAGAACAGCCGCCAAGACTGACGAACACAGATAGATCGGACGAACAAAGAGAAACACGACGAAGTACGATCCGCCTGTTGCAAGGCGATCGTGTTCCGAATCGCCGACTAAGTGCGCCTCCCTCTAGTTTCTGAGCAAGTC
>JAZFUB010000550.1:0-5122 GCA_036447015.1 Thermoguttaceae bacterium
TCGCGAGAGAACACGACGTCGGCGAAGGCAATCGCTATTTGATGGCCGCGTCGTACGACTTCTTCTCGCCAGCCGGCGTCGTTCGGGCAGAATGCTTCCATTGCGCGACGCTTCGGCGGACTGTCCAGGTCTTCCGGCGTCGCGTAGTAGTGGTGGTATCGGTTCTCGTCCCTCAAGGCTTGAACGACGCGCGCGACCGGAAGCGTTCCGAACTCCTGGTAGATCAGCCAAGCGTCGGCAACGCCCAGTTCGCGGGCAATGGCCTCCAGCATCAGCCCACGAATCGGATAGGCGACTCCGTCCGGGTTGCCGCTCTCGGCGACATGATCTCCCAAGGCACGCGTGAGGCCGGCGAACTTGTCGCAGTCGGGGGAGTGTGGGACCAATAGGGCATCCGTGCCCAGCGGTCCCAGTCCCGTATGAACGTCGAGCGCTCCGAGGCGGCGAATTCCGGAGAACCTTTCGCTGAGCCACTCGATGAGTATCACGGCGCTCTGTTCGGGCCGATGTCCGCCGAAGAACAATCCGCCCGGATAGTCGTACTGGCCGCCGGCAACGGACTGCTTGAGTTTCCGAAGCCCAACGGTTAGCATCTTCCAGAGAAACTGAAAGTAGAAGAAGTCCAGTGCATGAGGCGGCCCCTTGGGATTCAGGATCGAGTCGAGTTGGGGGTAACCTTCCGGTGCCCCCGAGAACGGCTCGCCCGGTGCCAGGAAGTTGCGATTCAAGTCGACATTGTTCTCGTTCACCCGCCGAAGCCAGGCCATGCCGAAGGGATTCACGGCATGGACCAGAACCATCGCGTCGGTCTGAGAGAGCGCGGGCGGAGAGTCGAGCAATCGCAACTGGATCGCCGAGCCGGCAAACCCTTCGAGTCCATGCAGTCCGGAGAAGTGAAACAGCACGCGCTCGGGTTGCGACGCTCCAAGTTGGGCGATGTCGATCGTAAGCCGTTCTCCATGGGGACCCACCGCCGCAAGCTCCAACTCGTACAGCGTGAATCCCGCGCTGCCGGCAGTGTGACGAAACTTGTCTCGGGCAGTCGTGTAATCGGCGGAGAACAGCCCGTCTATGGAGAGTGAATCGCTCGGCATGTTCGAGGGCTCTCGCGTCACGAATAGAGGTCGTTTTGGCCCACCGCGTCGAAAGCGTTCTTGAAGTGTTCGATCTGCGGACGATGTGGGCCTTCAGGCCACGTGATCGCGACGACGTCGAACCGGGCCGGATATTCCAGCAGGCCATGGCGTTTCAGATAGGTGACGGCCAACCGAGACAGCCGGAGCTGTTTCTCGTCGTCGACCGCCTCGGCCGGATGGCCCGTGTCTTGGGATTTCCTGGTTTTGACTTCGACGAAAACGATCGTCCGGTCGGTGTCGACGGCCACCAGGTCGAGCTCGCCCGGGTGCAAATGGTTGCTTCGAGCGATGATTTTGAAGCCGCGGCGCCGCAAGAACCGGGCCGCCGCTGTTTCGCCGCGCCGGCCGAGCGACACCTCGGGAAACAGCCGACGCCACCAACGGGAGACAACGCTGCCGATCGTCATGGCGAAGCGGGGTTGCGAGATCAAGTGATTTCCGGACGGTTTCTCAGTCTTTGCTGTTAGCCTTTGCGGCCAAGGCTTCGCGTTTCTTCGGGTCGATGCGGCGTTCTTTCAGCCGGACCGCCTTGCCGACGCGGTCGCGGAGGTAGTAGAGCTTCGCGCGGTGAGTCACGCCGGCCCGTTGCACCTCGACTTTGGCAACTCGCGGCGAATGCAAGGGGAACTTCCGCTCGACGCCCTGGCCCTGCACGATGCGGCGGACACTGAACATCTCGCGAGTGCCCGAGCCGCTGCGAGCAATGACCACGCCGGTGAAGATTTGGATGCGTTCTTTCTCACCTTCGAGAATCCGGCAATGCACGTCGACCGTGTCGCCGATCTCGAAGTAGGGCAATTCTTCTTTCATGCTGGCCTTCTCGACCAGGTTCATCAACTGTTGGCTCATTGGTTTTCCTTTCGATTCTCCATCGGCCCGTTTCTCAACCGGAACGCCGGTCTCGGGTACGCTGTTTGCTGTTCTCTTCTCGATATCGGGCGATTTCCGTGTGGTTTCCGCTCAGCAACACCTCGGGGACCTCAAGACCACGGTACTCGCGCGGCCGCGTGTATTGAGCGAACTCCAACAACCGCTCCTCTCCGGAAAATGAATCTTCTAAACTGCTTCGTTCGTCTCCCAACACGCCGGGGATCAATCGAATCACCGTGTCGATGATCGCCATGGCGGCCACTTCGCCTCCGTTGAGGATGAAGTCGCCGATCGATATCTCCTCGGGTTGGAGTATCCGTCGAATTCTCTCGTCGAAACCTTCATAACGCCCACACAAAAGTAGCACGCGTCGGTGCCGGGCCAACCGTTCGACGCCCGATTGGTCCAGCCGGCGGCCTTGCGGGGTGAGCATGACCAAGTGGCCCGGGTCGGGCTCGTAGCCGCGTACCGCCTCGACACACTCGACGATCGGCTCGACTTTCATCACCATACCCGGCCCGCCGCCGAAGGGACGATCGTCGACCGTGCGATGCTTATCGAGGGCCCAGTCGCGGATGTCGTGCAACCGCACATCGACCAGGTTGCCCTGAATCGCACGATTCAACAGGCTTTGGCCCAGGTATCCCTGGAAGATCTCGGGAAACAGGGTCAAGACATCGAATCGCATCGCCAACTACTCGTTCGTCTCTTCTGTCGCCGAATCTTCAGTCGATTTCTCGGCGGGTGCTTCGGGTGCTGCTTCGGCGACCGGCGCTTCGGCAGCCACTTCGGCCTCGGCGTCTTCTGGCTTGGCGGTCGGCGCTTCCGGGCGGCGCCGCGACTCGGCCAGCTTGAACAGGGCCGTCTCCTGCTGTTGCAGGTGCGTTCCACTGCTGCCGTACTTCTTGATCAACACTCCGACCTTCTCGGTCGGCAGAGCGCCCACGCTGAGCCAATAATCGATTCGCTCGCCCTTGAGCACCGCTCGTGCATCGACGTCGGGGAGTATCGGGTCATAGGTGCCCAATTCTTCGAGCACGCGACCGTCGCGCGGGTTGCGCGAATCCATCGCACAAATGCGAAAGAACGGGCGATGCCGCCGGCCGATCTTCTTCATCCTAATACGTACTGCCACAGGGTTCTCCTAGTCACTTCGGTCTGTTTCGACGCTTTTTTGAGATTACTGATTCTATGAGTTAAGCACTCACCCTACTTCTGTCCTCGTGCTTCGCGTTTCTTCCTACGTATTCCCTTGTCTCGCAGTCTCTTCTGCTTGGCCCGTTCCTTGGGGCTCAAGCGTTTGCCGGTGCCCTGCTTGGACTTGGCCAGCTTTCCGCCCGGGTCGAGCATGCCGCCCTGGCTGAGTTGCTGCATGGTCTTCATGCGGTCGCGCATGCCCATGCCCGACATCTTCTTCATGATGTCGGCAATGCCGTCGAACTGCTTGACCAGTTCGTTGACCTCGTGGGGCTCGACCCCGGCACCGGCCGCGATGCGTCGTCGGCGGCTCTGATCGACGGTTTTCGACGGGTCGCGGCGTTCGTCGGCAGTCATCGAGTCGATGATGCCCGACAGACGCTGCATGTCCTTTTCGGCGTCGACATCCCCCATCATGTCGGCCATGCCCCCCATGCCGGGCAGCATGCTCATGACCTTATTGATCGGCCCGAGCTTCTTGGTTTGGCCAAGCATCTTCTTGAAATCGTCGAGGGTGAACTGGCCCTTGCGGAGCCGTTCCTCCTGCTGGGCCATTTCGTCCTGGTCGAGTTTCTCCTGGGCCTGCTCGACGAGCGTCAAGACGTCGCCCATTCCGAGGATCCGGCCGGCCATCCGGTCGGGGTGGAATTCCTCCAGCGCGTCGAGGTGCTCGCCGGTACCGACGAACTTGATCGGCACACCGGTGATGGCTTTGACCGACAGCGCCGCCCCGCCTCGGGCATCGCCGTCGAGCTTGGTCATGATCACGCCGTCGAGCTCCAACGCCTCGTTGAAGGCCTTGGCGCTGTGGACCGCATCCTGGCCCGTCATGGCGTCGACGACCAGGTAGACCTGCTCGGGCTGTACGCGGCGGTCGATCTGCGTCAGTTGGCCCATCAACTCGTCGTCGACGTGCAGCCGGCCGGCCGTGTCGAGGATGACCACGTCGGCCCCGGTCGATTTGGCCTGCTTGACCGCCGCTTGACAGAGCTTCACCGGGTCGGTGGCCGAGGTGTCGGCAAACACGGGCAGGCCGAGTTGCTCGCCGAGCACCTGTAGCTGGTTGATGGCCGCGGGGCGCTGCAAGTCGGCCGCCACGAGCATCGGACTGCGCCCAGCCTGTTTGATCATTCGTCCCAGTTTGCCGCACGTGGTCGTTTTGCCCGACCCTTGCAAACCGCAGAGCATCAGGATGGTCACGTCGCCGCGCAGGTGCAGCGAGTGGTCGACCGGGCCCATCAACTCGACGAGTTCCTGATGGACGATGCCGAAGAGCTGTTGCGACGGGTCGAGCGACTTCATCACGCGTTCGCCGGCGGCCTGCTCGGAGACGCGGGCCATGAAATCCTTGACGACCGAGAGACTGACGTCCGCTTCGAGCAGTGCGTTTCGCACGAGCTCCAAGCCTTCGCGCATATTCGCCTCGGTCAGCTTGCCGCGACCGCGCAGCGTCTTGAGCGCCGAAGTCAGATTTCCCGAAAGTGATTCGAACATGGCTACGGATCCAGACCCTTTACGTCTCCAAAGGGAGCGCCCCCCTCTGTGCGGGGGAACGCCCATGTGGTCCGGAATGTCAGGAGGATGTTGTGCATACGCGGTCGACCGGCCAAGCCTAAGCCTGCCAATATGCGATCGAAAGCGCGTAATCCCATATATTAACGAAAACCGGGCTACTTTGGCAATGCTCTCTCGGGGTGCTTTTGGTGGTTATTCTCGGATTGGAGTGTTAACTTGGGTAAAAAACGGCGGAAATCACCGTTCACGGGCCAACATGCACCGAATGAGCAATTGTCCACTGGCTTTGAAAATGCCCGCCCGAACTTCTTATGGGCCGATGATCCTAAGGCAATCGTCCGTCGGGGGGAGAGTATCGAAGTGACGGCAAGTCAAGTCGCAAAGTGTTATTTGGCAATACCTTG
>JAZFUB010000551.1:0-5673 GCA_036447015.1 Thermoguttaceae bacterium
TTTTGGGGGGGGGGTTGCGCGGGCGGTTTTCTGTGCCCTATATTCTTTCAACCGGCGGGGGCCACCCCCGGCCGCAAAACGACGGTGGCGCAGCGAACCGTAAGTAGTACCAAGAAACCCGCATACCGCATCTTGCGGAAAAACGGGTGCTCTGTTAGGGTTGGCAACCATGGAGAGGCCTCCCGACGATCCTGGGCGACGTGGTGCCGTGGCGATTGTTATGCGCGACGGGCGCATGCTGGTGATTCGCCGCTCGCCGACAGTCGTGGCGCCGGGCGCCATTTGCTTTCCCGGCGGGGGGATCGAACCGAACGAGTCGGAAGAAGAGGCGATCATTCGCGAGTTTCGCGAAGAAATCGGCGTAACGGTTCGCCCTCTGCGGCCGATTTGGCGGTGCGTGACGCCGTGGAAAGTAAAGCTCTCCTGGTGGTCGGCCGAAATGGAACCGGACGCCGTGCCCGTGCCCAACCCGGCCGAGGTCGCGGCCGTCGAGTGGCTCACGGTCGACGAAATGGTCCGATCGCCCGATCTCTTGGAAAGCAATCGGGAGTTTCTCGACTTGGTACGGCAAGGTAAGATCGAGTTGGGCGGCAGTATGGCCGATGACCATTTACCATGACGAATCCCGACATTGCGGCCGTTCTTGACGAGATTGCCGATCTGCTCGAGTTCAAGGGCTCCAACCCGTTTAGAATTCGGGCCTATCGCAATGCGGCGAGGACGATCCACGATCTTCCCGAGTCGGTGGCACAAATCGTGGCCGACGCCGACCGCCGCTTGACCGACATCAAGGGCATCGGCAAGGATCTGGCCGAGAAGTTGGCCCTGCTGGTCGAGACCGGCTCGATTCCGATGCTGGACGAGCTGCTGGCCGAGATCCCCCAAAGCGTGCTGGCGATCCTTCGAGTACCCGGTCTGGGTCCCAAACGGGCGGCCGTCCTGTACAACGAACTCAGCGTGACGACGCTCGACGAGTTGCGCGAAGCCTGCGAGTCGCAGCAAGTACGCGAACTGAAAGGGTTCGGCGCCAAGACGGAAGAGACCATTCTACAGGGCCTGGAAATTGCATCGGAGGCCGACCGGCGGATCCTCTGGGCCGAGGCCGACCAACACGCCCTCGCCATTTTCACTCACTTGCGTGATTGTACGGCGGTCGACAGACTAGAGGTTGCCGGCAGCTATCGGCGCGGCAAGGAGACGGTCGGTGATCTCGACTTCCTGGCCGTGGCCGCCGATGCGAATCGAGTGATGGACCATTTTGCCGACTACAATGATCTGGCCGACGTGTTGCTGCGCGGCGATACCAAGATGTCGATTCGTCTGAGCGGCGGATTGCAGATCGATCTGCGCGTCGTGCCGGCCGAGTCGTTCGGGGCGGCCTTGCAGTATTTCACCGGATCGCAGGCCCATAATGTGGCTCTGCGAGGCCTGGCCAAGGAGCGTGGGCTGAAGATCAACGAGTACGGTGTCTTTCGCGGCGAACAGTCGATTGCCGGCAGCACGGAGGAGGACGTCTACGCGGCGCTGGATCTGCCGGTCTTTCCACCCGAGCTGCGCGAAGCGCGTCGCGAATTCGATTGGGCCGCTGCCGGCGAATTACCCCGGCTGGTCGAGATGGACGATATTCTAGGCGACCTGCACGCGCACAGCACGTTCAGCGACGGCCTCGCGACACTCGAGGAGATGGCCGAGGCGGCAAAGGCACGCGGGTTGAAGTATCTCGCCATTACGGATCATTCGAAGCGGGTCGCTATGGCCGGCGGATTGGACGCCAGGCGTCTGCGTCAGCAATGGGCCGAGATCGACGCATTGAACCGGCGGCTCAGCGGCATCAAGCTGCTCAAGGGCGTTGAGGTCGACATTCTCGAACAGGGCGATCTCGATCTGGATGACGGCGTGTTGGCCGAGGCCGACTGGGTCGTCGCCAGCATTCACTACGGCCAGAACCAATCGGGAGAGCAAATCACCAGCCGTGTGATCGGAGCCCTCGAGAACCCGTTCGTCTCGGCCATCGCCCACCCGACCGGCCGCATGCTGATGCGAAGGAAGCCCTACGAGATCGACATGGAGGCCGTGCTCCGTGCGGCCCGGGATCATGGAAAAGCGATGGAGCTCAATGCCCATCCGATGCGCCTGGATCTCGACGACATCGGTTGTGCAGCAGCGAAGAACCACGGCGTCCCGGTCGTCATCTCCACCGATGCCCATCGTACCGACGGGCTGGACGCGATGCGATTCGGCGTCCAGCAAGCCCGCCGCGGCGGCCTGACGAAAGAGGACGTGGCCAACACGCGATCGTGGGCTCAACTGAAGAAGATGATCGGTCGTTAGCCGCTGGGCTTGCCCGACGGCTAACATGTCTGGAACGTCGCCAAGCGTTGGCCGACGCTCAGCGTGTCGCCCTCTTCCACGTGCACCGCGCTGAGCACGCCGTCGGTCGGAGCCGCCAGATCGACCGTGGCGGCGCCGGCCAACAGCTCCAGCACTTGCTCGCCCCGGGTCACTCGGCTGCCTCGACGGACCAACCAAAGACTCACCAAGATCGGCTGATCGTCGATCTCCAACTCCGGCAAAAAGAGCTCAAAACGGGTCATAGTCACGTCGTCATTGTTCATTGGTCATTGTTCATTCGTGCTTTGTGCTTTGTGCTTCCCACGATCATCTCCCGGGCATGATAGCTGGAACGAACCAGCGGCCCACTGGCCACCTGCTCGAATCCCATCCGTCGCGCAAGCCGGCCGAGGTGCTCGAATTCTTCCGGCGGCACGTAGCGAACCACGGGCGTTTGGGCCGGTGAGGGCTGCAAGTACTGTCCCAGCGTGAGCATCCGGCAGCCCGCATCGAGCAGATCGGCCAACGTGTCGAGCAACTCGCCGGTCGTCTCGCCGAGCCCAAGCATCAAGCCCGTCTTCAGGGCGATCGACGGACTTCGGTCGCGGATCCGTCGAAAGGTTTGCAGTGTCCTGCAATAGTCGGCCTTGCGCGTGCGAACGCTTGCGTAGAGACGCGGGACCGTTTCGGTGTTGTGGTTGTAGACTTCCGGAGCGGCCTGGATCAGTCGGTCGACGGCCTCCATATTGCCCGCAAAATCGGACGGCAGCACTTCGATCGTCGCTTCGCACGCCTCGCGTATCGATGCGATGGTCCGATAGAACTGTTCGGCCCCTCCGTCCGCCAGATCGTCTCGCGTCACGCACGTGATGACGGCATGTCGCAATCCCAATCGTCGGCAGGCCCGTGCCACACGCTGCGGTTCGTCCGGATCGACCGGTCGAGGCCGACCTTTCGTCACACTGCAAAACCGGCACGCCCGCGTGCAGACGTCGCCGAGAATCATGAACGTGGCCGTTTTGCCCGCATAGCACTCCATGCGATTGGGACATCGGGCATGGTCGCAGACCGTCTGAAGTCCCAGTTCGTCGATCAGCCGGGCCGTAAAGTGGTTGGCGTTGCCTTTGGGAACGTTGCGTTTGAGCCAGCGCGGCAACCGGCCGGGTGGGCGAACGGAGGATGTTGTATTGGTGCTCATGATGGTCGTGTCGCAGGTTGAGAAGTGAACAAACAAACGGCCCGAGTTCGACCGTTTAGCTGTCGCCGGCACGGCGACTTGACGCCTCAGCATACTTCCGGCCAAGTCGCCGTACCGGCGACAGCTAAACGACTGTGTCGCCGTACCGGCGACAGCTAAACGGGATCGTTCTCCTCGATCGGACCACGCCGAAGCAACGGGTGTCCGGTGTACAAGTGCGATCTTTCGCACCGGAATGCGTCGGCCAAATGGCGAACCAGGGTGGCCCGAACGGTGGTCATTCTAGCGCCCCGGCCACGCTCGGCCACCAGACAACCGGCTCGATCCTCCGGCGACGGATCGTTTTCGACCATTCGAAACAGGCCCATCGACGGGCAAACATTCAAATAGGCCCCATAATACGAAACCCAATCGCGGACGGCCACGCCCAGCGAAGCCAGTCGACCCGTGCGTCCCCAAACACCGTGTCTGCCAGGTACCAGGTGGCCGTGGATCTTCATCTCGTGCAGTGTTTCGATAATCCCGACTTGCAGCCGTTCGAGAAATTCTCCGACCGAGAATCCGTGCCACCGAAGAGGTACAATAGGATAAATGGCCAGTTGGCCCGGACAGTGAATTAGACAGCCTCCCCCCCGATTGACCCAGAGGACCTCGACTTGGCCGTTGCGGATTAGCCGGGTTTGGGTCGCGATATGCTCGGGCGAGCCGCCCCGACCTACCGTGACGACCGTTGGATGCTCGCAGAGAAGCAGAACAATCTGGCCATCGTCTCGTTGGGCAACCTGACGCGTCAGTTGCCTCTGCAGCTCAAGGCATCGCCCGAAATCGATCCGATGCAGCAGATAGGTTTCCAGCGATGGCGTCTGCTGAGAGACCTGAAACGGCGAGTTCGGCATGGCACAGGTTGAGTTCGAGGCGACAAAAGGTTAAAAGTGGGATTATCCAAGAATTTGCGTTTGGCGGAAGGGCATTACCACGTCGAAGAAGCAGAAGAAGAAAAAGGGGGCCGCCGCCGCGAACCCCAACGAACGGCCAATTACAGAGAATCGGAAGGTCCGCCATAATTATGTGGTGCTCGATACCCTCGAATGTGGCATTATGCTGGTCGGCAGCGAGGTGAAGAGTCTGCGCAACGGCAATGTGTCGTTGGCCGAGGCTTACGGGCGGGTTAGGAACGGAGAGGTCTGGCTCATCGGCTGCGATATCGCTGAGTATACCGAAGCGAACCGCTTCAACCATGATCCGCGACGTCCGCGAAAGCTCCTGTTGCATCGTCGCGAGATCAAGCGATTTGCCGATCGGGCTCGCGAAAAGGGCCTCACATTGGTGCCGCTTAGGATGTATTTCAAGCGGGGATTGGCCAAAGTCCTGCTTGGAATATGTCAGGGTAAACAGCATCACGACAAACGCGAAGCCATGAAGAAGTCCGAGGCCCGCCGCGACATGCAGCGACACATGATGAGAACCAGAGGTTGAGGCGGATGACCAACACACTCTACTTGCCCGAGCTTCGGGAAATGCTGGCCGAGAACAATGCGGCCGATCTGACGGAATTCTGCACGGCGTTGCATGCGGCCCGAACGGCCGAGTTCATGGAGGGGCTCACCGCGTCGGAAGCCTGGGCCGTGCTGCAATACGCCGACGTGCCGCTGCGCGTCGAGATCTTCGGTTTCTTCGAGGAGGCCAAGCAGATCGAGATCATCGAGACGCTCGATCGGGCGCAGATCGCGCAGTTCGTTGGCGACCTCCCTCCCGACGATCGTGTGGATTTGCTGGCCGAAGTGCGGCCCTGGATCGTCGACGAGTTGATGCCGCTGATTCCGACGGTCGAGCGGCGCGACATTCAGCGGCTCAGCGCCTATCCGGAAGATACGGCCGGCGCCGAGATGACGACCGAGTTCGCCCGGCTTAGCGAAGACCTGACGATCGGCCGAGCGCAAGAACAGATCGCCGCACAGGCGGAAGAACTCGAGACGATCTATTATCTCTACGTGGTCGACGACGAAGACCATCTGCGAGGATTGCTCTCGTTTCGGCAACTGGTTTCCGCCATGGGCAAGCCCGAGATGTTGGTCGGCGAGTTGATGGAGCGCGACCTGGTGACCGTCAACGTGGCCGACGACCAGGAAGACGTGGCCGCCAAG
>JAZFUB010000552.1:0-4791 GCA_036447015.1 Thermoguttaceae bacterium
TTCGCCGGCGTGCAGAACTTCCCGACCGTGGGGCTGATCGACGGGACGTTTCGTGCCAACCTGGAAGAGACGGCCATGGGCTACGGCCGGGAAGTCGAGATGATCCGGATGGCTCGCGAGATGGACCTGTTGACGACGCCCTACGTTTTCGATCCCGACGACGCGACCCGCATGACCGAAGCCGGCGCCGACATCCTGGTTGCCCACATGGGCCTGACGACGGCCGGTTCGATCGGCGCGAAGACGGCCAAAACGCTCGAAAGTTGCGTCGGCATCATCGACGCGATCACCGACGCGGCCAAGGCAGTGCGCGACGATGTAATCGTGCTCTGCCACGGCGGACCGATCGCCGAACCGGACGACGCCCAGTATATTCTCAGAAGCTGCAAAGCGGTCGACGGCTTCTACGGGGCCAGTTCCATGGAACGGTTGCCCACCGAACGAGCGATCAAAGAGCAGACCGAAGCGTTCGTGCGAATGCAAAGCTGATAGAGTAGGGTGTGTCTGGACGCACCATGGCCTGCTCCTGATTTCAAGATGGTGCGTCCAGACGCACCCTACGAACTGAAACATCGCACAATCGTACGCAACGCATCATGAAAGGGCCAAGACCATGTTGAGACCAGCATCCCTACTCGTTGTCTTCGCGACACTCCTCGTAGCGGGATTCGCCTCGGCCGCGGACCTCGTACTGGTGAACGGCGGAAAGTCGGTCTACCGGATCGTTGTGGCCGACGACGCCTCGCCCTCGACTCGATACGCGGCCGAAGAATTGCAGTCGCATCTGCGGCAGATGACCGGTGCAACGCTGCCGATCCTCTCCGACGGCGGTCGGGTCGGTGCGGCCGAGATCATCCTCGGCAACAATCGGCACCTTGGGCAGCTCGACATGAAGATCGACGTCGAGTCGCTCGGGAAGGAAGGCTACGTCCTTCGCACCGTCGGCGACCATCTGGTTATCGCCGGTGGAGACGTTCGGGGAAACTTGTACGGCGTCTATGGCCTGTTGGAGGAGCACCTCGGGTGCCGTTGGTTCGCGCCGGGAGTGAGCCGCATCCCGAAATGCGAGCGACTGACCGTCCCATCGATCGACGAGCGCAAAGTACCCGTTCTCGAATACCGCGAGCCGTTCACCTCCGATTGCTTCGACGGGGATTGGTGTGCGAGGAATCGGGTCAACTCGAACCGCGGATCGCTCGAAGCGAAGCACGGCGGCAAGGTCTCGTTCGCGGCCGGGTTCTTCTGCCATACGTTCAACGGACTCGTTCCACCGGAAAAATACTTCGACGAACATCCCGAGTATTTTTCGCTGGTGGGGGGCAAGCGGCTGAAAGAGCGTTCGCAGCTCTGCTGCACGAACGAAGACGTGATTCGGCTCTGCATCGAGGGAATTCGCCGGGCCATGGCCGCCCAGCCCGACGCTTTCGTCTTCTCCGTCTCGCAGAACGATTGGCACAACTACTGCGAGTGCGATCCGTGCCAGTCGCTGGCCGAGAAGGAAGGCTCGCAGATGGCGCCGGTTCTGCACCTGGTCAACCGAGTGGCCGCAGCGGTCGAGACGGACTTTCCCGACCAGATCGTCGAGACGTTGGCCTATCAGTGGACCCGGCACGCACCTGCGACCATGCGGCCGCGGCCCAACGTCGTCGTACGGCTCTGTTCGATCGAATGCTGTTTCTCACATCCTTTGGAGACCTGCGATCTGGAGGCCAATCGCAAGTTCGTCGCCGACGCCAAAGCCTGGTCGAAGGTCGGCAATCGGCTCTGGGTTTGGGATTACGTGACCGACTTCCGGCACTATCTCCTGCCGTTTCCCAATCAACGGGTGCGCGACGACAACATCCGTTTCTTCATCCGCCACAACGTCAAGGGCATCTTCGAGCAGGACACCTACAACACGCCGCACAGCGAACTGGCCGAACTGGGCGGCTACATGACGGCCAAGCTGCTCTGGAATCCCGACTACGACGAAGACACGGCCATCAACGAGTTCCTCGAAGGCTATTACGAGAAGGCGGCCGGGCCGATTCGCCGCTATATCGACATGCTTCACGATCGGGTGGCGAAGGAAAACATTCACGTCAACATCTGGGTCGCCCCGGACCATCCGCATTTGACCGACGAGTTGTTGGCCGAAGCCGACAGGCTGTGGCAACAGGCCGAGAAACTCGTGGCCGATCGGTCCGAGGTGCTGCGACGCGTGCAACTTTCGCGCATGAGCGTCGACTATGCAATCCTCGAACGGGCTCGGCTGCAAGCGGCGAAGAACCAGTCCGGCGGACCACTGAAGACCCTGGCCGCCGCAAGGTTCGAACCCTTCCTCGACACGCTCGAATCGAGCAAGCTCAGCCGCATTCGGGAATGGACCGTGTTGGACAAGGCCGCGTATCGGGCGGAATTAGGCAAGACCCTGGGTATCGAGGACGCTCGCTGACTCGGCCGCATCGACTGTCACCGGCGTGGCATGATTGCCGCCGGCGACCTATGGCCAAGCGATCGTCAGTAGGAGATCGATTTCCTTGGCCGTGGGCGCGATCTGCGGTACACGCTTGCTGGAAGTCACCTGTTCGTACTCATACAGCCATGCCACGTCTGCCGCCGACGGCGTGGCCTTCAGTTCGCCCGCCTGCTTGAAAACCGCGTCGTGCGCCGGGGCATGGATCAACCGCAGCATGGTCAACGGATTGGTCTGGTTGCCTCGGGCAAGGATCCAGTCGGAGCCGTTGACCAGCCGATCGCGATTGTAGTCGTAACGATCTTCAATACCGGCACGGTCGAATAGGCCATGGGGGAAGTTTCGAGCAGCGATCTCGTCGGTGGCGTTGACGATCGCGTTGAGCGACTGGTCGCCCGCCTCGGCCACCGCATTGCCGAAGTAGAAGACGTCCGGTTCGAACAGACCGGTCTCGTCCGTGGCCAAGACCGTCACTTGCAGCCACCGAGATTCAATGGCGTGGTCGTCCCATAGGATCGTCACTCGATCGGAACCGCCGACGCCGTTTCCTTCTCGAACGCTGATCGAGCGCGGCATCGGAGCGTCGGGCCATGTGCTCGGATCGTCGTCGTTGCCGACCTTGAACAGGAAGTCGGTCTGGGCGCTGAGACTGTCGGCGTCGGCCAGGCGGTCGACGTCGATCATGATGCCGTTGATGCCCTTGTCGTAGCTCGTGTAGTTGGCGATCGTGGCCACCCGGCCGGGCAGCAGGGCCTCTTTATCGGTGGCGATCGCCGCATCATCGTCCGAATTGGCGGCCTGCTCCAAGTGGTCCCAGATCGAGTTGTTGTAGAAGATATGCCTCGCAGCGACCGTGGCCGTATCGTCATCGGCAACCTGCGCGATTACGGCGCCGATCCGAATGCCGTCGTAATTCGTGTCCGTACTGATCGCACGATGGGTCACCCAACCGGTGTGCGGACCCTCGGGCAAGGTATCGTCAATCGCTTCGACGCGCACGGTCTGCGGCACGTCCCAGTTCAGCGGCGTGAACGTGAGGAAGGTGTTGGCCGGATTGGCGGCGTCGACGGCCGTCAACTGAACGTCGGGGATCTCGGCGTTTTCGTCCGCCGGAGTCGGTACGGGAGTGTCCAGCGCCACGATCACATCGGCCGTCGGCTCGCTTCGCAGGACGACGTCGTAGGTGTCTCCATCACCACCTTCGCCGACCCGTGTGGAAAGGTCGCTTTCGCTGATTTCAGCCCGATAGGGATGCAGATCGAAATAAATCATCCCGGACCCATCGCGCATCTCGCGGAAATCGAAATGGATCTGGTCGAAGTAGGGGGCGCCGCCGAAGATGAACTCGAAAGTGTTCATATCGATGTCCAGGCTGGCCCCGGCAGTCAACAGATCGGCACCAAGAATCCCGTCGATGCCTTCCGCAATATCCAGGATGATCACTTCCAGGCCGATTTCGTCCGGATGCGTGCCCGTCCATGTCAGGTCGACCCCCTGTTCGGTGGCGAGACTCAACTGATCGATCAACAGGATGGGCACCTCACGGGAGCCTCCAATACCACCGACTTCGATCGTGCCGAGCATTTCGTTGTCGAAATTGCCGTCCCCGTCCTCATCGAGCCCAATGGCCATGGCCAGATCGGTCGAGAGCATACTCAACTGGGCCCCGGTATCGAGCAGGAAACCGCCCGACTGCCGATTGCCCCGATAGCCGGGCGTTGCCGTCAGGAATGGAATGTCGGCCCAGACAGGCACCGGGGCGTCCTCCGGACTGCCCGGCGGCAGGCCGTCGGCTGCCTCGAAGAAGACACGCGTGTCGACCGGCACCGAGTAGCGATGTCCGTTGCTCTGGGGCAACGCGTTCTCGCCCTGGGCAAACGTGACGCCCATTTCTCCGGTGGCCTCCTCATCGAATATGTCGGACCATGCGACCATCGCCGTCAGGTCGAGCGAAGTGACGCGATCGACCATGGCGGGCATTCCGACGATTCCGGCGATCCCGCCCGCATAGATCGGACCGCCAAGCTCGATATAACGGTTCGAAAGGATGCGAACGTCATCCTCCGTTTGCGGCAGCGTCTGCCGGACGTCGTCGGTACCGTAAAAGTCGAAACGGTACGGAGCCGAGACGTCGAACTCCGTGTAGCCGGCAACGCCCTGCTCGTAGTAGTCGCCCTCGGTCCGATAGCCGTTGGAGGTGATGTCGAGCGTGGGAGCTTTGGCGGCCAAGATGCTGTTGGCTCCCGTGTCGAGCAGGAATCGGTCGAGCATGTAGATGCCGAACCCCAGTTCGCTGCCGTAGGGCCCTAGGCCGACGTCGTCGGAAAAAATCTCTA